>JBGCES010000673.1:0-1237 GCA_045106545.1 Saprospiraceae bacterium | reverse complement strand
ATTCTAAAAATGGAATATACTCCCCCGCTGGCGGCAAGTTTCCACTTTTTGCTACCACGATGTTTTCAACTCGTGACCTGTCAGCACAGCACATCTAAACTGCAACCCGAAAAACGTCCGAGGTACAACCATCGAACGAGCGATATACATCTGTTAGTTAGTAAACAGCATGCTAATAAAACACCGTCGAAATAATGAAACATATAGGCACATAGAAAACAGAGTCCGGTTTAATTTTTTTGCAAAAAAATTAAATCTCTATATACTCTATGTTCCTATGTGTTTCAATTCTTAACTACCCCAACGCCACCAACTCCCGCAACTCACTATCCCCATAATCCCCAATCCAAGTCTCTCCCGTCGCAACCGTCAGATTCGCCAATTCCTTTTTAATCTGTAATAATTCGTTGATTTTTTCCTCAAATGTACCTTGTGAGATGAAACGATGAACGAGTACATTTTTTTGTTGTCCGATGCGATAAGCGCGGTCAGTGGCTTGTGCTTCAACGGCTGGATTCCACCAGAGATCGTAGTGAACGACGTGGTTAGCGGCAGTTAAATTTAAACCCGTTCCGCCCGCTTTGAGGGAAAGGATTAAGACGCGGGCATCGCGGTTGTTTTGGAAATTTTCAACCATTTTATCACGATTTTTCCGCGCTACGCCACCGTGTAGAAATTCGGCAGTTACGCCCAAATCTACTTCCAACATGTGTTGCAAATATGAACCCATCGTTTGGTATTGGGTAAAAATTAACGCCTTTTCGCCTTTATCTAAAATGTCACCCAGCAAGTCAAATAGCAATAATGATTTACCCGAACGCTGTGGCTCAACTAAGCCTTTTTTGAGAAATTGATACGGGTGATTACAAACTTGTTTTAATGCCGTGATTAATTTTAAAACTAAACCTTTACGCTCGATGCCATCAGCTTTTTCGATAGTTTCCATCGTCGTTTTGACCACATTTTCGTAGAGTGCAGTTTGCTCAGGCGTGAGGGTACAGAAGTGGTTGGTTTCAATCTTATCGGGTAGATCTTTAATGATAGTACGATCGCTTTTCAAGCGGCGTAAGATAAAGGGCGCAGTCACTTTTTTAAATTCATTTAACTTATCCTGATCGCGATCCACTTCGATGGTTTTGGCGAATTCTTTTTTGAATTTTCCGAGCGAACCTAAATAGCCTTGATTGGTAAAATCGAAAATCGACCAGTATTCCGTCAGGCGATTTTCGACGGGCGT
>JBGCES010000672.1:0-2513 GCA_045106545.1 Saprospiraceae bacterium | reverse complement strand
AACGACTTCTGTAACGGAAGAATTTTCGAGCTATAACTGGCGCGATCCTGAAATTGTGCGCTTTATGGCACGCGATGGGGCAGAAGTGCCCGCGCGGATTTATCGTCCTGATAGTTTGAAAAATAATGGCGCAGCAGTTGTTTTTGTACATGGCGCGGGCTACTTACAGAATGTACATAAATGGTGGAGTTCTTACTACCGCGAATATATGTTCCATAACTTTTTGACGGACAATGGTTATACGGTTTTGGATATTGATTACCGCGCCAGTAATGGCTACGGACGCGATTGGCGCACGGCGATTTATCAACACATGGGCGGCAAAGATTTAACCGATCAAGTGGACGGTGCGCGTTTTCTTGCTAGTGAGTATGGGGTAGATGAAAATCGAATTGGTATCTATGGCGGTTCTTATGGCGGTTTTATTACGATGATGGCAATGTTTACCGAACCTGATGTATTTAAGAGTGGTGCAGCTTTGCGCTCTGTGACGGATTGGGCGCACTACAATCATCCTTATACTTCTAATATCTTAAATACGCCTGCGGAGGACAAAGAAGCTTACCGCAAAAGTTCACCGATTTATCACGCCGAAGGCTTGCGTGGCAATTTATTGATGCTGCACGGTATGATTGACCAAAATGTCCAATTTCAGGATGTGGTGCGCTTATCGCAACGCTTAATTGAATTAGGAAAAGATGATTGGGAATTGGCAGTATTTCCATTGGAACGCCACGGTTTTAAAGAGGCGAGTAGTTGGACGGATGAGTATAAACGGATCTATAAACTGTTTGACCAGACGCTAAAAAAAGAGGATAGGCAGATAGCGAAACAGGTAAGTGAGACGACTGGGCAGTAGCTCTAAATGAATTGAAAATTTAGTAAAAACGGGATGGATGTTGTAATGACATCTATCCCGTTTTTCGTTTATGCGGTGGCTATTTTTTATGGAGGTGAGTAGTAAAATTCAATATTATCAAGTTATTTGTAGGTATAAAATTTAGACAAGTTCTTCGCTTGATAATCGCCTACTCTGTTTTTGGGGTTGTAAAGAGTAGGAATTGAATCGTACTTTACCCCTTTTGATTTTAATTTGCTGTCAAACTGCCATTTTGACACCATTTATGTCATTCAATCTGCCATTCTCACCACCAGTTTTCCACATTTTCCTTCCAAAATGTCAGTTTTTGGCATTGGAACACCAATTGATATACAGGAAGTGTAAATTATTAAAACACTTAAAATTAATCATTTAGAAAAAGTTAGAATTTACAGTATAGTGGTATTGAATAGCGAAACAATTTCTAACGACTTTCTAACCACATCGAACAATTTTCAAACTATATTAAGATATGAGTAAAATAATTGGTATTGACTTAGGTACAACCAACTCTTGTGTTGCCGTAATGGAAGGCAACGAACCCGTAGTTATTACAAACGATGAAGGACGTAGAACGACACCTTCTGTAGTAGCTTTTATGGATAATGGCGAACGTAAAATTGGCGACCCTGCCAAACGTCAAGCTATCACCAACCCGACGCGGACGATTGCATCCATCAAGCGTTTTATGGGTATTCGCTACAGCGAAGCAAGCGAAGAGGCAAAGAATGTACCTTATAAAGTAGTAAAAGGCGACAACGACACGGTACGTGTAGATGTAGATGGTCGCAAATATACTGCGCAGGAATTGTCTGCAATGGTGTTGCAGAAAATGAAAAAGACGGCAGAAGACTTTTTGGGTACGGAAGTAACCGAAGCAGTAGTAACTGTTCCAGCTTACTTCAACGATTCTCAGCGTCAAGCGACGAAAGAAGCGGGTGAAATCGCGGGTTTAAAAATCCGTCGGATCATCAACGAGCCTACCGCAGCTGCTTTGGCGTACGGTATGGACAAGCGCAATAAAGATATGACTATCGCGGTGTATGACCTCGGTGGTGGTACATTTGATATTTCGGTTTTGGACTTGGGTGAAGGTGTATTTGAGGTAAAATCGACTAATGGTGATACGCATTTAGGTGGTGACGATTTCGACCGCGTGTTGATTAACCACTTAGCGGAAACCTTCCAGAAGCAAGAAAACATGGACTTGCGCAAAGACCCAATGGCTTTGCAACGTCTAAAAGATGCAGCGGAGAAAGCGAAGATTGAATTATCTTCTTCTCAATCTACTGAAATCAACTTGCCTTACATCACCGCGAAAGACGGTGTGCCTAAGCACTTGGTCACTAAAATCACCCGCGCTCAATTTGAGCAAATGGCGGATAAATTAGTACAACGGACGCTAGAGCCATGTCGCTTGGCATTGGAAGACGCAGGTTTGAATAAGAGCGAGATTGACGAAATCATCTTAGTAGGTGGTTCGACGCGGATTCCAGCGATTCAGGAAGCAGTAGAAAAATTCTTCGGTAAGAAGCCAAATAAAGGTGTAAACCCCGATGAAGTAGTTGCCGTAGGTGCATCGATCCAAGGTGGTGTATTGAGCGGTGACGTACAAGATGTATTGTTGCTTGAC
>JBGCES010000671.1:0-5937 GCA_045106545.1 Saprospiraceae bacterium | reverse complement strand
ATAGTAGTAATTTGTGTTTTCCATCTGGATTAATGAAGCGCCTTTCATAATTAGGATTTTTAATTTTTGTGTATTTCTTTTTTCCTAACTTGCCATAGCTACCATTTTGATAAACCATCCGATAGCGCTCTTCACACAGGTTCACATCAATTTGTTTAGACAAATTCATGTTACATCTTACATTTTTAACTCGCTTAAAATCATCAGCGTTAGCAATTTTCAAGCCTGGAAGGTCATTCGCTAGTTCTTGCATGATACTTACATAACCTAGATAAGCTCCGTAAGGAGTCCAATGAGAATCAATCCGGTAAAACAATAATTCTTCATCCTTAGCTTCTTCCATTCCCTTACTCAAATCAAGCACGTTAGGAAAAGTTAATGACTCCATTAGTTGTTCTGTTGGAGTTACAAAATCAGAATCAATCGTAAAAGGCAATAATTCAGGATATACGGTTGCTTTATCTGGTGCTATTACAAAGTAAAATTTAATACCTTGCCCGTTTAGCCAAGTATTGATATCGTACAGGTTCTTATCTATTCGCTGTAGCTCTGAAGACCGAAAAAGATGCATTCCCATCTTTTTATCAATGTTACTAGCGTGACCATTCCCTAAAAATAGAAACCCATCATCACCTACAATGATTTTATCAGGTAAGACACTATTGTTAAACAGATGATATTTTAACTGGGATATACTTCGAAAATAAAAACTACGGCCTGAAAAATTTGACTTAAAATAACTATCATACTTAGCAATACTTTCGACCGGATTGGTTAAGTCAAATTTATAATCCTTATTATTTGTATTCTCCGTATTTCGATTGGGTAAAATATTGGTTACACCATTAATCAGCGGGAATAGGAGTATGAGAACAAAGCCAAATAATAAAATCTTATTATTAATGATCATAATTGGATGAGTACTTTTAACTAAAAGTATTTTTATTAAAATAAACGCGTAATCTGTTCATAGAAATAGAATCAAAACTATACATTTGTAAATATATTATCTAATAATTTCCCTCACTTTAACTTTTAATTTGACTCAAAATAATTTCATACGAGTAAAAACTGGCATTACGTTCGGGATAGTGATAATTTTAATAGTCATTTATTTATTTCATGTATTTTATTATCCCGTTGATTTTCCACAAAGTGACGACTTTGCCAGTATCTTAGATTTTGCACAAAGGTTTGATCTGTTAAGTAATATTAAAAAAAAATTAGCTTCATTATTTAGCTTTCACAATGAGCATATTGTTCTACCAATTCGTCTAGTTACTCTGATGCAGCTATATTTATTTGACGGTATAGATTTTCGAATCTTTTGTTATTTAGGAGGCTTAGGTACACTATTGACTGCTTACTTATATTATCTCAATATTCCTCAGAAAAGCAACTTAACAAACTTATCCCTACTCATAATTGGTTTTCTGACATTCATCCCTTTACATATTATTACCAATTGGGCAACAACTTCGATCACTAGTATTTATATACTTTTCTTTTCATTTGCAACTTTTCATTTTTTACAAACTTCTTCGTTACGGAATGTTCTGTTTTCTGTTTTTTTTCAGTTTCTAACCACCTTCACTTTAGGTAGTGGATTTACTACTTTTTTTATAGGATTATTTCTATTGAAGAATCAATCCCGTCGAAATCAAATTATTTGGTTATCCATCTGTATTTGTAGCCTTGGTCTGTATTTTTTCCTAATCATCAACAAGCCAGGTAGGGTAACTCAAGGTATTCCACAAGCCAGCGATCTAGTCATCATAGTGGAGCACTTTTTCTATTTTTTTGGTAGTATTTGGCAGAATATTATCCCTGCTAGTTATTATTTAATAATTCCTGGAGTAGCATTTATAGGCTTTGCTGTTTACTATTTTTTACAAAAAAAATCAATTTTACAGTTAAACGCGGTAGAGGCTTTTTTCATTTTCATTGTAATAAATGTAGTTTTGGCATCATTAAGTCGTTACGGTGTCGGCTATCATAATGCTGGCGTATTACGTTATCAATCTTTACACAATCAAGCTTTACTAAGTTTATTGCTACTTTATGTGTGGAAGTATGGTAGAGATTTTAACTTAGGGAAACAAGCAGTTTTAGCCTTGCTCACTGCCGTATTCTATACTACTTCAGTATACGCCAATAGTCAAAAAATTCAAACCCGCCAGCGCACACTCATCAACATGATTAGTAGTTTTAAATCTGGTAAGGAAGTTGCCATACACCCTTCTAAATACATGACTAATTTATATTATAAATTATCTAAACGTCCTGCCTTCCTAAAACAGAACTACACTGTTGCAAGTAATTTTAGCAAATCCACAACTATACCTGATAAGCAGATAAAATCTACAGATATATTTGCGATGAGCATTAGTCACATTAACAGAAATAAATATGTTAAAAATATATCTGTAGATAATCGAGAGTTAAAAGTATTAGGCTGGTGTTATAATCAAACCAAACAGCGTACACCTGATGCGATATTTATGACAATTGAAAGCAATAGCTATTCACCCAAACGCAAGATTTCCCGTCCGCATATTACTAAAATTTGTGGCAGTGAAGAGTGTAAGAATGCTGGATTCGAATTTATTGTCGATTTAGAAAAATTCAGCGAGGGCAGATATGAACTTGAGTTTACGGCATTAAGTGGAAAAGAATACATTAAATTAAATCAAAATATTTCTTTTAAGTATCAACCACAACTGATATTAGAATAATTAACATGACAATGGTGAGCATAGCTAATTTATTCATGTGAAGATAAAATAAAGAAGATATATCATATAATAATTAATCTAAACACATATCTTTGCGAAGTAACACTACCCGAATTATTCTTACAATCCTTTTGTGACTCAGATAGTATAATATTATAAATTCTTACTATTTACTTGTCTGTGATTCTTCTAATGATAAAGTCACATCTCTATGCACTAAACACATTCACTCTAGCATTGACTAAATTACTAAATCAGTAGTTCATCCACATTAACAATAACAAGAACCGTATTATGCATACCATTTTGATTACTGGAGGGTGCGGGTTTGTAGGGTCTAATTTGGCAATCCAACTCAAACAAAAATATTCTTCCTATAGAATTATCACTTTTGATAACCTAAAGCGTCGAGGCTCAGAATTGAATATAAAAAGACTCCGCGCAGCAGGTGTCGAATTTATTCATGGTGATATAAGGAATACCGAAGATTTTGAAGAAATACCTGAAATTTCTATATTAATCGATGCCTGTGCGGAACCATCCGTACTTGCAGGATTAGACAAAACGCCAAACTACCTTGTACATACCAACTTCAATGGGACACTAAATTGTCTCAATTTTGCTGCAAAACACCAAGCAAGTTTTATTTTTCTTTCTACGAGTAGAGTTTATCCCATCAACTATCTAGAACAAATTAAGTATAAGGAAGGGACAACTCGTTTTGAGATTGAAGCACAACAAGAAATAAAAGGCTTTTCACAACAAGGAATTTCAGAAGCGTTTCCAACCGAAGGTTATCGTTCATTATACGGGGCTACCAAATTAGCTTCTGAATTACTTATCACTGAATTTAATCAGCTACTTGGATTAAAAACAGTCATTAATCGCTGTGGAGTCATCACTGGTCCTTACCAAATGGGGAAAGTGGATCAAGGAGTAATTGTCTTGTGGGCAGCACGTCACTTCTGGGAAGGAAAATTGGGTTATTTTGGTTATGGTGGCAAGGGAAAACAAGTGAGAGATATTTTACATATCGATGATTTATTCCGCCTAATTGACTTTCAGATTCATAACCTAGAGACAGTAAATGGGAAAACCATGAATGCAGGTGGAGGTTTAGATTGTAGTATTTCTTTAGCCGAACTCACTGATATTTGTGAGCAAGTTATTGGAAATTCTATCGAAATCAAAGCTGTACCAGAAACCAGAACCGCCGACATACCGCTATACATCACTGACAATAGTTATGTGACTGAACTCACTGGTTGGCACCCACAAAAAACTCCGACACAAATTATTGAAGATGTTCATGAATGGCTAATAGCCAATGAACAAGAATTGAAAGATATTTTATCATAAACTTTTCATTTTACTATAATCTAAAATCATGAACATTGCATTAATTACTGGATCGGCTGGTCTGATTGGAAGCGAGGCCGTAGCATTTATGTCCCCTAAATTCGATTTAGTTTTAGGCATTGATAATAACATGCGCGCTTATTTCTTCGGAGAAAACGCCTCTGTAGCGTGGAATCAAGGTAGACTCGAAAAATCAGTTGAAAACTATAAACATTACAGTTTAGATATCCGTGACTTTTCTACTCTAGAAAATGTATTTAAGGAATATGCTGCAGATATTAAGTTGATCATTCACACCGCAGCACAGCCTAGTCATGACTGGGCAGCTAATGAGCCCATTACTGATTTTACTGTTAACGCAAATGGTACATTAAATTTATTGGAATGTACTCGTTTGCACTGTCCAAAGGCTACATTTATTTTCACCTCAACCAATAAGGTATATGGTGACACCCCCAATTCCTTACCATTAGAAGAACTAGAAACCCGTTGGGAAATAGCAGAAGATCATCCCTACTACGAGAAGGGAATTGATGAGAATATGAGCATCGATCACTGTAAGCACTCTTTATTTGGAGCTTCCAAAGTAGCTGCTGATGTACTAGTACAGGAGTACGGAAAATATTTCCAAATGAATACGGGAGTCTTCAGAGGTGGGTGCTTAACTGGTCCAAATCACTCTGGCACTCAGTTACATGGTTTTCTATCCTACTTGATGAAGTGCGCGATTACAGGCGATCATTATACCATATTTGGCTATAAAGGCAAACAAGTAAGAGATAATATTCATAGTTGGGACCTAGTAAATATGTTTTGGAATTTCCATCAAAATCCAAAACAGGGTGAAGCTTACAATGCAGGTGGTGGAAGACACTCCAATTGCTCTATGCAAGAAGCTATCCACATGTGCGAAGCGATCACTGGAAAGAAAATGAACTATTCTTATTCAGAAACAAATCGAATTGGCGATCACATTTGGTGGATTAGTGATGTATCAAAATTCAAAAATGATTATCCAGAATGGAACTGGAAGTATAATATTAATGATATTTTGACTCAGATTCATCAGAACATGTCAAATCGAGTTGGTGTTGTTTCCGCTTAATAATTTCTTCAAAAATTTGCTCATACCCTGATGGCGTATGAGCAAATTTTTATTTTTTGACTTGCAATCCTCCCAAATATGAGTATTCGTACGAAGGTTATTCAAGCAGTAGTAGGTTTGAATGAAAAAATAATCTTTTATCCTCGTTTAAAGCAATTTTATTCTTCTGCGCTCTCTAAATCCGCTCCCACGATCCTTGATGTTGGTAGCAATAAAGGTCAAAGTGTAGATTTCTTTTTGAATATTTATCCTAAAGCTACGATCTACGGATTTGAACCGAATACTTCTTTATATCAACGATTAATCAATAGATACCGTAGTCGTAACCAGATCCAGTTTAAAAATTTAGGGGTGAGTAGTCAAGAAGGAACTTTATTGTTCCATGAAAATATAATGGACGAAACCTCTACTTTTGAAACGCTAAATAAAGATTCTGAGTACCTGAAGAAAAAAGCTAAAGTTTTAGGTGTTTCTACGGATACTATCATAAAAGATTCTTACGAGGTAAATGTCACGACACTAGATAACTTTATCGATACTATTCCAGAAGAGTTCGTAGATGTATTAAAAATCGATGTAGAAGGTCACGAGTTTGATTGTCTTTCTGGGCTTTTTAATGGAACTCGTACACATTTTCCAATTCGTTACATTCAATTGGAAAGTCACCATGATGATATGTATCTTAATAGTAACCACCATAAAATCACCCAAATCTTAAACGACAACAAATTTGAAGAA
>JBGCES010000670.1:0-6888 GCA_045106545.1 Saprospiraceae bacterium | reverse complement strand
AAGAGAAAAAGCAGGATTTGGAATTGAACCAAGAAAAATACGCCCGCGAGAAATATTACATGCGCAAGAAGAATGAGGATGTATTTGTCATTGAAAAAGAAGAAAATTAAATCTAACTAAGTTTGAATGTAGTTCAAAAGTAGTTTAAGAATTGTGTAAGGTCGCTCAAAAGTAGTTCAATCTACTTCCGAACAACTTTCAAACAACTTTCAAACTACTTTTACACTACTTTCCAACCACATTACCAAACCATATTATACATGTCAGTTTTAGTCAATAAAGATTCTAAAATTATTGTTCAGGGATTCACTGGAAAAGAAGGTGGCTTCCACGCTGGGCAAATGATCGATTACGGAACCAATGTCGTAGGTGGAGTGACCCCCGGCAAAGGTGGACAAGAGCATTTGGGTAAGCCCGTGTTCAATTCTGTGAGCGAAGCTGTTGATAAAGTAGGTGCAGATACCTCCATTATTTTCGTGCCACCAGCATTTGCAGGTGATGCGATTATGGAAGCAGCATCGGCAGGTATCAAAGTGATTATTTGTATCACGGAAGGTATTCCTGTACAAGATATGGTAAAGGTAAAAGCTTATTTGGAAGACTTTGACGGCGTACGTTTAGTTGGACCAAACTGCCCAGGCGTAATGACTCCAGGTGAAGCAAAAGTAGGTATCATGCCTGGTTTTATTCACAATCCTGGTCGTATCGGCATCGTTTCGCGTTCTGGTACATTGACTTACGAAGCAGTGGATCAGGTAACCAAAGCGGGCTTAGGTCAATCGACTTGTATCGGAATCGGTGGAGATCCAATTATTGGAACAACGACTAAAGAAGCAGTGCAATTATTAATGAACGATCCAGATACAGACGGTATCATCATGATTGGTGAAATCGGTGGTACGATGGAAGCAGAAGCAGCTCAATATGTAAAACGCTACGGTACGAAGCCTGTAGTTGGTTTTATCGCTGGTCAAACTGCGCCTAAAGGTCGTACGATGGGACACGCGGGTGCCATTATCGGTGGTGCAGAAGATACCGCTGAGGCGAAAATGAAAATTATGGCGGAGTGTGGTATTCACGTGGTGAAATCACCAGCTGCGATTGGCGAGACGATGGTGAAGGCGTTGGAAAATGCTTAATTCAAAAATGAATTTAGTGCGCTAGATAATAATTGAATTATCACTAAACCACTTCATTTGATAAAAAAACAGGCTACTTCACATTGAAGTGAAGTAGCCTGTTTTAGTTTTATAAACATTCGCAATTACTCCGCTGCGGCATCTTCGGTAGTCGTTTCTTCAGCTTCTACTTCCTCTTCCGCCACCGGCTCATCCTTCAACAAATCCCGCTCCTGCAAAAATTTAAACCACTTAATCACTTTTTTAATATCGCTACCATAAACGCGATCTTCATCGTGCGTTGGCAATACATCAAAAAAGTATTCGCGTAATTCTTCGGGTTTAGATGAAGTCGCAGGTGGTGGATTGTCATCCAATTGATCGAGCATATTACGGAAAACGTGCTTCAATTCAATAGATTCGCCATCGTCCGTATAAATGGCAATTGATTCTAAAGGCGTAAATTGATGGCGACGGGAAGGGCAAAATTTGCGTTTGCCGCTATCCAAATCTTCTACGATTAAGCCGTTTTTGCGGTTACCCGCCATTTTGTATAAACCTTGTAATCCAGTTACGGAAATATAATTTTCTAAATTCATGATAAAAGTTGTGTAAAAATTGTTTGAAAGTAGTTCGGAGGTGGATTGGAAGTTGACTCGCTCACGAATGGTCTCTGATATTCGCTTTTTATTCTGCCTGCTCCGCCTAACTTTTTTCGCCAGAAAAAATCCTCCGCGCTAAGACGTTTAATACGTATTAAAAGTGTATGTTAAAAAATGAAAAAAACTCTGCGTTCTCTGCGAACTTTGCGTTTCATCATTCCCCCAAAACACCGTCATTCTATTAGTCTCCTCTATTCGTAACTCGTTTTTGAGTTTGACAGACAGGAATGTCTGTCCTCCATTAATAAAATACTGCCATCTCGTCCAATCCTTTCCGCGATAATTCGGGAACTGTCGCTCCTTCAGGCGGATAGCCAACTGGAATCAATAAAAACGCACGTTCATTATCAGGTCGATTCAGTATTTTTTGTAAAAAATTCATCGGACTGGGCGTATGCGTTAGAGAAACTAAACCTGCCTGATGAATGGCGGCGAGTAAAAAACCCGCAGCTAAACCAACCGATTCGTTAACGTAGTAATTCTTTGTTTTGTTACCCTCGCTATCCAAATCGTATGCCTTTTTAAAGACAATTATTAACCAAGGCGCAATTTCCAAAAATGGTTTATGCCAATCTGTCCCAAACTGCGCTAAGTCTTCTAGCCAGTCTTCCGACATCCGTCCGTGATAATTGGTATATTCCTCTTCTTCGGCAGCAGCGCGAATCGCTTTTTTAATTTCAGGATTGCCAACGGCGCAAAATGTCCAAGGCTGTTTGTGCGCACCCGATGGCGCAGAAGAAGCCGTTTTGATAATATTTTCAATTACCTCACGTGGCACAGGCCGATCCGTAAATTCTCTTAACGACCGCCGCTTGTCCATATATTCGTAGAACTCTTGACTACGCTGCAAGCTTTCTGTTTCTGCAAATTGTATGCCCTCGTAAGGGATGAAATTTTCTGTCTTTGCCATTTTTGATGAATTAATCTTTACCATACAACCAATTGGAGTAGGGGCGCATCTTACAAAAAAGCATCTTACCTATGAGTAGGCTGCTAAAGCGGCGCAAAGGTAAATTTTTTAATTTAGAAGAGCGAACAGAGAAAGAAGAGGAGAGATTCAATTTATACAATTTTTAAAAAAGAGATAGTTAAGTAGATAGACGTTAGAATTTAGACATTAGACGTTAGATAACTCGTTGGCTATCAATTTTCTAACGTCTAACGTCTAATGTCTAACGTCTTAAATCTGTCAACCTACTTAGCTATGTTTCATGCTTTATTCCTATCCATTTTCCGTTTTGCCTCCTTTTAAGTCAAAAAAATAGTTTTCTTCATCGCTTTCGTCCTGCATTTGCTACCTTTTATCCTATTCTTTTGTTGAAAGCAGTAATTTTTTTTTGTTTTGCTCCATACAACCTACAATAAAATCAATTGTCCTTTCCAAAAAAGCTTGTAACCAATCAAATGGTACAATCGTCTTACCAGTGAAAACTAAAACTATTACTTATGGGATAAAGGGAAAAGGTCAAGGAAGATTGTACCACAATTTGCCTTTACCTTTCTCCCTTCACCTTTTACCCGAATTATGATTACACTCAAGAATATTCAAAAGTCTTACCACACCGACTATAATAGTCTCAAGGTATTGAAAGGTATAGATCTGCACATACCCGAAGGCGAATTTGCTTCGATTATGGGGTCGTCAGGTTCTGGTAAGTCCACACTGCTTAATATTTTAGGAATTTTAGACGACTATGACGAAGGCTCTTACGAGCTAAACGGAACGCTCATCAAAAATATCTCACAAAAACAAGCCGCGCTTTATCGCAATCAATTCATTGGGTTTGTTTTCCAATCTTTCAATTTACTACCTTTTAAATCGGCAAAAGAAAACGTTGCCCTGCCGCTGTATTATCAGAAAATACCGCGCGCTGAACGACAAGCAAAGGCAGTAGAATACTTGGATATGGTTGGTCTGAAAGACTGGGCAGATCATTTACCGACACAATTATCGGGTGGACAACAACAGCGCGTTGCCATTGCTCGTGCGCTGATTTCGCAACCTAAAGTCATCCTAGCGGATGAACCGACAGGAGCTTTAGACACTCAGACTTCTCACGAGGTAATGGAGATTTTTAAAAATGTAAATCAGCAGGGGATGACCGTCATCATTGTAACGCACGAAAATGATATTGCGGAGATGACGCAGCGGGTGATTCGTCTAAAGGATGGACTTATTGATAATTAGGTCAAAGGTAGAGGATTAAGGGCGAAGGGTTGCCCTTTAACCTTTTACCCTTAGCCTTTAACCCAATACAACATGATCGACTTCGACAAATGGCAAGAAATATTTAACTCCATCCGTCGGCATAAGCTGCGGACTTTCCTTACGGCATTAGGTGTCTTTTGGGGTATTTTTATGCTAACGCTACTATTAGGTGCAGGGCAAGGATTGCAAAATGGTATAGAATACCAGTTTCGTGATGATGCCTTAAATAGTGTTTGGGTCAGACGTGGTACGACTTCTAAACCATTTAATGGATTGCCCAAAGGACGGCGAATTCAATTTAATAACGAAGATTACGATATTATCAATGCTAGCTACGATGAAGTCAGTAATTTGACAGGACGCTTGTATTTATCAGGCGATCAGACCGTGAGTTACGGTGATAAAACGTTGTCCATGCCTGTCCGTGGTGTACATCCAGGACACGAAATTGTAGAAAATTCTATCGTGCATAGCGGTCGTTATGTCAATCCACGTGATATTAAAGAATTTCGAAAAATCGCTGTGATCGGCGATAAAGTAAAGGAAGATATTTTTGGTGATGTCGATCCTATTGGTAAAATGGTTGATATCGGTAGCATTGTTTATAAAGTAGTTGGTGTATATAACGATACTGGTGGCGAACGCGAGAATCGAGTCATTTATATTCCGATTTCTACCTCTCAACGCGTATATACTGGAACACAAGAGATCCATCAATTAATGTTTACAGCTGATGGATTGACCATAGAGGAAACGCAAGATTTAGAAGGCGAAATTCGTCAATTGATTGCTGGACGACAACAGTTTGATCCCGAAGATGAACGCGCTTTATTCATTTTTAGCGTCGCCGAACAGTATCAAGAATTTTTAAGCTTATTCGCTGCAATTAACGGTTTTGTATGGTTTGTTGGGATCGGTAGTATTATCGCGGGAGTAATTGGGGTGAGTAATATTATGTTGATTGTAGTAAAAGATCGCACTAAGGAAATCGGCATTCGGAAAGCATTAGGCGCAACACCTACGTCTATTATTTCGATGATTTTGCAAGAAGCTATTTTTATTACCGCCATTGCTGGATACTTTGGATTATTGGCAGGGGTGGGATTAATTAGCCTAGCATCAGCTGCCGAAACAGAATATTTTCGTAATCCGACGGTCAATATGAGTGTAGCAATTACCGCAACGGTAGTCCTAATTGTGGCAGGAGCACTAGCGGGTTTAATGCCCGCTGTACAAGCAGCGCGGATTAACCCAGTGGTTGCCATGAAAAGCTAAAGATTTAACGTGTAACGGATAACATTTTAACGCGTAACGACCGAGCTATCCTAATCAACTAGTCAACTAATAACTAATCAACTAACTCATGTTCGACCGCGATACTTGGCAAGAGATTTTTAATACGATGAAAAAGCACAAAATGCGTACGGGCTTAACCGCCTTGGGTGTATTTTGGGGGATTTTCATGCTGGTATTTGTCGTCGGTATGGGGAATGGCTTGAAAAATGGTGTCTTCCGTTCCTTTGGAGAACGGGCTAAAAATGTGATGTACGTTTGGACATGGCGTACTTCTTTACCTTACCAAGGATTTCAGCCAGGACGCGTTCCACAGTTGAAACTAGCTGATATTGAAGCGATTATGGATAATGTGCCTGAGGTAGAACGCATCGCACCGCGTTTGGGATTAGGTACGCAGCCCATTGTTTATAAAGATAAAACAGATAATTATGAAGTGCGCGGCGAGCTGTGGGATATGATTAAAATTGAAGCTTTGCGTGCTTATGACGGTCGTTATATTAATCAAAATGACGTAGAAGAAAAACGCAAAGTTGCCGTAATTGGTAAGCGCGTACAAGAAGTTCTGTTTGGTAAAGATGGTGATTGTGTAGGAAAATATATTCGCATTCGCGGAACGGAATTTCGAGTAGTAGGCACGTTTGGCCCGATGCAAATTAAACCGTGGACGGAAGGTGATATGGAGGCGGTTGTGATTCCATTAACGACAATGCATCAAGTATTTGGGACGGGCGAACGAGTAGATTATTTTGTCTGTTCTGCTGCGCCAAATGTATCGGTCGCCGAAATGGAACCCAAAGTAAAAAGTTTGCTGCGCGAACGCCATAATGTTGCCCCCGACGATCCACAAGGTATTGGCGGCTTCAATTTGGAAGAAGAATTTAGCCAAATACAAAATCTTTTTATTGGAATTACTGGATTTCTTTGGTTTGTCGGTATCGGAACGTTACTAGCGGGAATTGTCGGGGTGAGTAATATTATGCTGATTGTGGTGAAAGAACGAACGAAAGAAATCGGGATTCGTAAAGCGATGGGCGCTACACCGAGGTCGATTATTAGTATGATTTTGACGGAATCGGTTTTTATCACGGCTTTTTCGGGCTATCTGGGGCTGATTGCTGGAACGTTCGTCATCGGTGGATTAAACTATGCCATGATGAGTTCAGGCTTTGAAAATGAAAATTTTTATAACCCCGAAGTGAATTTGCAAGTTGCGGTCGCTGCTATTTTGACTCTAGTTATCGCGGGAACGTTAGCGGGTTTGATTCCTGCATTGCAAGCAGCGCGGGTGAATCCAGTAGTAGCATTGAAAGATGAGTAAGTTAATGTAAAATGTAAAACGCAAAATTTAAAATGTAAAAGTGGGTAATTGAGTTTCAATAATGGTTACGAATAATGGAATAAAATGAAAATAGTAAAACCAGAAGAATTACCTCAACTTCTAAAAAATCAGATAAATGAAATTAGAAATAGTGATGATGCAATTGAGCAATTCATCCACTTCTTCAACGCGTTTAAAATTAAAGAAAAATTAAATCACGCGGAGGAAGATATGCTTTTGTTTCAGTATGATAATGAAGACTTGGGAGATGGAAATAAAGAGCAA
>JBGCES010000067.1:0-6276 GCA_045106545.1 Saprospiraceae bacterium | reverse complement strand
TTCTATTCAAATTAGAATATGAAACGAGGGAAAATAATTTTGCTGTATTTTAAAGTAGCTGTATTTTTTTGTTGCGTTTATTTGAAAAATAGAAAACTGAAAAAAATGTAAGTGTGAAATATAATCTTTCGTTAATATTAGAATGTCAAAGGTAAAAAAAATAGTAGAAGGGTTTAGGCAAGGCGAGGTGGGGTTTATGTCAGCAAATGTAGCAAAAATCTTGCGGGCAATTATAATAAAAATTTAAGAAAGAATTGCTATAAACGTATTAATCTGAACGATAAATACATAGTGATATTTGATGATGTCTTTTTTTAGAAGAAAATATGGTTAGAAGAGATATTGTTGTGAGAAGTAATATATTGTTAGCTGAAAATAGCTCGGCGGCGGCGTTTTACTCCATTTATTACAAGATATTTAGGAGTTCTTTTACTGTTGTTAATTTTTTAAAGTTTTCATGTTCTACTTGATAAGGAACCGTTTCATGTACCCAAGTCGTATGAAAAGGAATATGAATACCATAGCCTCCGATTTCTAACACAGGCATTACATCAGATTTTAAGGAATTGCCAATCATTAAAAAATGCTCAGGACTTATGTCAATTTGATGTAAAAGTCGCTTATAATTGGCTTCTTTCTTATTGCTCATCACTTCTACGTGGTGAAAATATTTAGCAAGACCTGATTTTTCTAACTTCCTTTCTTGATCCAATAAGTCGCCTTTAGTCGCAACGATTAGGCGATATTTTTTGGTTAATTGCGCTAAGGTCGCTTCCACGTCTGCCAATAATTCGATCGGCTGCTCCAGCATTTGCTTCCCGATTTCAATTGCCTTTTTGATAACTTGCGGTGGTGGATTTTCGTCTGTAATCGTGAAAGCAGTCTCAATCATACTCAACATAAATCCTTTAATTCCGTAGCCATACAAATCTAGATTTTGTATCTCTATTTTAAACAACTCCTGATGCACTCGATGAAAGGAAAGGTAATCTTCCAGCAACGCACAAAACTGATTTTCTGCTTCTCGAAAATAGGTTTCATTCACCCAGAGCGTATCGTCTGCATCGAAGGCAATTGTTTTGAAATCGGTATTGAATGGTTGCATTAGAAATATGGTTTGGAATAGTTGAAGAAATGTGATTTGAATAGAAAGACAATTTTCAAACAACTTCAAACTACTTTTTCGTAATCCACGCCCATTCCATTTCTACGATGACGACTTCTTCTCCAGTGCTATCGGTAAGTTTTACTGGGACGGTAACATCACCTTTTTCGGAAGTGCGAATCTGCTCGATTTGTTGTGGATTGAGTGTAGCTACTGCGCGTTGTGCGCCTTGTGAACGCTTGATATATTTGGCACTCAGTTTCTTCATGAGCGGCAACTTATCGTCGGGAACATTCATTCCGACGACCATGCCGCTGGCGGTTTCGGCGAGTAAAACGGAAGCGGCGGCGTGTACTTGGCTGATGTGGTTCTGTATTTTCTTTTTATTGGGAATTTCGATAATTAATTCCTCACAAGTCATTTTTTTGAACTCAATCCCTGCTGTTCCTACAAATGGTACAACGCCGCCGATCGCCCGATTGCGTAGCCAGTGGCGTAGGAAACTAGGTACGGAGTCTAATTTTTTTAAGGTACGATTGAGGCGGTTATTGTATTGCACAGTAGTAAAATTTTGATTCAAAAAATCAAATGTAGCGAATTTTCGCTAAAATGCAATTCCAGCTCCTATTCGAATTACTAGATTTACTCCATTTAATCGGTTGGGTAACAAATTTCGATTTGCGTTTATATTTTCGATACGCGTATTTTGTAATGCAAGTCCGAAGTCAATACTGATATTTTCTTCTATTACGAATTGATAACCCGTACCTAAATGCAGACCATGAACAGTACCCTTGTCATCAATTGTAGTAATTATGGGATCAACGGATTTGAAAAATTGTAGCGTAAAAAAACAGAGTGCTCTTTCTAACTCGCGTTCATCGGTGTCTTTAAATTCTATTTCGTGTGTGCCTAATATTCCTCCGATTTCGGCATACCAACCATGAAAAACCTTTTCAGGCTGAATGTAAAATCGATAAATGGCATTGAATCGAAAGCCTCCATCATTTAAATAATTGGCAGCATCTGGATTTATTTCAGTATGTTTCCAAAAATCTCCCTGAAAAATGATGGATTGATTTTTTAAGGTTCTTATTTCACTCGACAGACCAAAACTACCATTTGTCGTTGCCATTCCAGAAAGATTAAATCTTTGGGCAGAGAGGCAATGAGTGAGACTGATGATTGCGCTTATTAAGCCTATTTTGAGCCAAACATTCAACATGATATTTTGCTTTAGGTATTTAATAACTTATGTTTAAATTTTAAAGCAAAATTCGGGTGTTTAGAAACCTAAATGGAATTGATTTTTAATTCAATATCTTCATTTTGTATTAAATTTTAATAATTTATCTGACTCGTTTTAATTGCTCTATTGCCCAAGTTCTCGAACAACATCATAAAATTTCTTCAACTGTTGCAAATGTGGAAAGTGTCCCGCATCATCCCATTCATGATAATTCGCATGGGGGGCAAATTGCAAAGTGGTTCGTTTGTCTGTTGGTAAATGTGATTTGTCATTTAATCCCCAGATGATCGCCGTCGGTTGGCTAATATTCTGAAAATCAGTTTGTTCTGCCATTGTTCCTTGTAGCATAGAGGCTAAGCAGTAACAGCCTTGGTGTTCAAATTGTGTTTTAGCGAGGTCGTAAAAATGTGGAAATTGCTCACGATTTCCGAGCGAGATTTTATACCAAATTTTACTGGTTGTTTGTTTGCGTTTAGCGGAAGCGAGATAAAACTGTCCGATAAATGGCGCGGTGAGTAATCCTTTCGGATCGATGCGTTTGACCCATTTTTTTTGTTCTGACCAATTAGGGGCTTGCGCCAAAATTACTTTTTTGATTAAATCTGGATATTTCGCGGCAAGCGGCAAACCAATGTAAGTCGCAACACAGGGAAGTACGAGGATGATATTCCGTAGTTTTAAATGTAAAATAAGTTCTTCGATGGCATGAGTATGTGCCGCCAACGAAAAATCAAAACTAGATTTATGTACAGAAAATCCTTGTCCTGGATGTTCGGTGACAACTACGCGGTAATCCGTTTTAAATAAGTCGAATAGTTCGTCGTAATGTTCAATCACATTGGGCGGGTCGGTGATAAATAAAAGTGTCTGTTTGCCCGACCCCTCGTCTCGAATGCGCATTTTGGTGGTTTTGAAATCCAAAATTTGAGTATTGGGTCGGTTATTTTTTGCCCAAGTTAAATCAGCAGAACGTTGACGAGTAAGGTTGTAGCGGTCTAACCAGATCATAAGTGGTTGATTTTAATTACTTTTAGTAACTTGGTTCATAATTTCAACTAAGATAGCTGAATGTCGCCAATAAATTGTTGGTAACTCACTGGTAATCAAGTAACTCTATGGTAACTAATGCTGATAATCAAGACGATAGCCGCAAAGAAAAGGTGAAAGTTTTTTTTAAGAAAACGATAGATTTTACGGTACAACAAGGATTCTGTCCCATTCGAGAGTTGTTAGCCTCAGCTTTGGATAAATGGAGTTTGTTGGTCATTTACTTTCTATCTTATCAAGGCGTGTTGCGTTTTAATGAGTTGAAAAAGTACATCCCCGATGTTTCCTCGCGTATGTTATCGGTCACGCTTAAAAAATTAGAAAAGAATCAAATCGTGGAGCGCAAAGTATTTGCGGAAGTGCCGCCACGGGTAGAATATCGGTTGACTGATTTTGGGGCTACTTTTTCTGAAAAGCTAATTCATATGTCGGATTGGGTAGTGGATAATTTTGATACAGGAAAAAATAAAAATAAAAAATAATGAAAAAGATCATTAGAGAAGCTTGTGTAACGACCTTGGAACAAGCGATTCAAGCTGAAAAAGATGGCGCGGATCAACTCGAATTATGTGAACACATCGAATGGGATGGAATTACGCCCTCAGAAGAGTTGTTAAGTGCCGTTTTAGAAAAGGTTTCTATTCCGGTAAAAGTATTATTACGTCCACGCAAGGGAAATTTTGTTTACGATGCAAAGGATATGGAAATGGTCATTGCAGAAATTGAAATGTGTAAAAAACATCCGATTGCTGGAATCGTTACGGGTATGTTGAGGGAAGACAATCAGTTTAATTTTAAGCAATTGAGAGAAGTATTAGAAGTGGCGGGCGATTTGCCCGTATTTATTCATAAGGCGATTGACGTGACGCCTGATTCCGTCGCTGCTACCCAGCAATTACGTGAACAATTACCTGCAATTGCTGGTATATTAACCAGTGGCGGCGCATTAAGGGCAGAAGAAGCATTGCCGCGATTAGCACAATTATTAGCATTCGAACAAGAAGATTTTGAAGTGTTTATTGCTGGTAAAGTTACGCCTGAGAATATTGAGCAAATACAAGAACATTTAAACGGACGACATTATCATGGGCGATGGATAGTTTAATGTATTTAAAAATCAATTTTTGTTCTATAAAGAATCTATTTATTTTTGACAAAAATTTGCAGTTATGACGAGTTTAAAGATTGAATTAGCAAATCCAACTGATGTACAATTGTTGATTGCTTTTGCTGAAAGGTTAAATGCTAAAGTCACTAAATTGAATGGCGATACTGAGTTTACGCCAACCTATTGGCTGGAACAATTAGCCAGTATCAATGCATTCTCTTCCATTGAGGATCCTGTTCAATGGCAACGAAAAAGTAGAAAAGATCGAAATTTACCCATGCGCTAAATTAAAGATTTTAAAAGTATAAAAAAGCTAAATCTAATATCACCTGAAGATATTCTTTAGTCTATTTTGAAAAAATAAAACACCTTATATGTCCAACTTACTCATCAACCTAGATCCCACTGTTGCAAATAAAGCACATAACTGGCTCGTCGGTGATTACGATGCCGCTACCAAAGCTGAAATTAATGCCCTCATCAAAGCGGGCGATATGACTCGCTTGACCGATGCTTTTTATAAAGATTTAGAATTTGGAACGGGCGGTTTGCGCGGCATTATGGGCGCAGGTTCTAATCGAGTAAACAAATATACACTTGGTGCAGCTACGCAGGGTTTTGCTAATTTTTTAAATAATACTTATCCCAATGAAGAGGTAAGAGTAGTTATTGCCTACGATTGTCGGAATAACTCCGATACTTTTGGTCGTATGGTGGCAGAAGTGTTTTCTGCAAATGGAATCAAGGTCTATTTCTTTACGGAATTGCGTTCGACGCCCAAATTATCCTACGCAGTTCGTAAATTAGAAGCGCATGGAGGGGTCGTATTAACGGCTTCGCATAATCCCCGCGAGTACAATGGCTATAAGGCTTACGGTCGCAATGGAGGTCAACTCGTACCGCCGCATGATAAGTCAGTCATGGCAGAAGTTGCTAAAGTAGATGACATCAGTAAAATTAAATTCACTCCTAACGAAGATTTAATCATCAATTTAGGAGAAGATATTGATAATGCTTATTTGGATGAGTTAGTAAAATTATCCGTTTATCCAGATGCCATCAAGCGGCAGTCAGATATGTCGATTGTTTTTTCGCCAATTCATGGAACGGGCGGCGTTTCTGTACCACCGATTTTAAAGCGTTTTGGATTTAATAATGTGCATTTAGTAGAAGAACAGATGGTACGTAGTGGTGACTTCCCAACCGTCGTTTATCCTAACCCTGAGGAGCAAGAGGCAATGACGCTGGCGTTAAAAAAAGCAGCTGAAGTAGATGCCGACCTCGTGATGGCAACTGATCCTGACGCCGACCGCGTAGGCATTGCTATTAAAAACAAGGATGGCGAATTTGAATTATTAAATGGTAATCAAGCGGCTTGTTTGTTGATTTATTATCTATTAAATGCCTGGGAAAAAGCAGGTAAATTAAATGGTAATCAATACGTCGTCAAGACAATTGTTACTTCTTATTTGATTGATAAAATTGCGGCTTCTAAAGGTGTAGATTGCTACAATACGTTAACTGGTTTTAAATGGATTGGTGAGTTGATGACCTCTTTAGAAGGAAAGAAAACTTTCATTGGTGGGGGAGAGGAAAGCTATGGTTATTTGGTCGGTGAACACGCTCGCGATAAAGATGCGGTGGTTAGTTGTGCGATGTTAGCAGAGATGGTTGCTTTTTATAAAGATCAGGGCAGTAGCCCTTTTGATACACTGATTAATTTATACACGGAATACGGCTTTTACAAAGAAAAACTGATTGCTATCA
>JBGCES010000669.1:0-3433 GCA_045106545.1 Saprospiraceae bacterium | reverse complement strand
GACAAAGTATTGAGCATGGACGCGGTGGCAAAAAACCGCTCGACTTCGCCTTACGGTACGATTGTAGCGTTCTCCGAAAGTCCATTGAACGAAAACTTATTGTACGTCGGTACGGATGATGGTTTGGTACAAATCACGACGGATAGCGGTCAGTCATGGACAAAAGTGAGCAGCTTCCCCGGCGTTCCGAATCGCACTTATGTCAATATGCTTTTGGCATCGCAGCACGACGAAAATGTCGTTTATGGCGTTTTTAATAATCATAAAAATGGCGATTTCAAACCCTACGTTTTCCGTTCGAGTGACAAAGGTCGCACTTGGTCAAACGTGACGAATAACTTACCGAAAAAAGGTTCTGCCTACTGTATCGCCGAAGATCATGTAGATAAAGATTTGCTGTTTGTGGGAACAGAATATACAGCACTCGTTACAACCAACGGTGGTAAAAACTGGAAGAAATTAAGCGCAGGTTTACCGACGATTACGGTACGCGATATGGCAATTCAGCAACGCGAAAATGACTTGGTACTCGCTACTTTCGGACGCGGTTTTTACGTCCTAGATGACTATTCTGCTTTACGCAATGTGAAACCTGCTTTGGTAGAAAAAGACGCGGCGATTATGCCGATTGCGGATGGTAAGATTTACATCGAAAGTTTGCCGTTGGGATTACGTGGCAATAGTTTTCAAGGACACAATTACTACGCGGCGAAGAATCCACCCGTGGGCGTAGCGATTGATTACTTTGTAAAAAACAAATTAAAAACGCGCAAAGACGAGCGTAAAGCTGCCGAAAAAGAATTGATTAAAGCCAAAAAAGACGTGGCTTATCCGACCATGGAAGCCTTAGAAGCAGAAACGCGCGAAGCCAAGCCATATTTGTTATTTACCATCAAAAATAGCGCAGGCGAAACAGTGCGTAAAATCAAAACTTCCGCCAAAACGGGTGTGAATCGCCTCGTGTGGGACGGTCGCTATCCGAGCAAAAGTCCCGTGAGTTTGAAGCCGCGTGATACCTCCAATCCGTTTGCAGGAGTGGATCAAGGCATCTTGGCAGCGCCAGGTAATTACACTGTCAGTTTAGCGCAAAGCTATCGCGGCGAAATGACCGAATTGGTTGCGCCCACTGCCTTCAAATTGGACGTACTCGGCGGCACTACCCTACCCGCTGCGGATCGCGCCGACTTAGTCGATTTCCAAGCCAAAGTTACGGAACTAGACCGCGTCTTTTCGGGTGCTAATCGCCGCATGAGCGATTTAAGTAAAACCTTAAAACATGCGACCAAAGCCGTTTACGCTATCGACGCACCGACCGCAGATTTAATGTCCGACATCAAAGCGATGGAAGACCAGATTTACACCATTCGCAAAGCCTTCTACGGCGACCGCAATGCGTCTAAATTGGATCAACCGCAGCCTTATTCCATCGGCAACCGCATCGGTTACTTGGGCTACGAAATGAGTAGTTCAACCGCGGCACCAACGACGACGCAACGCGAAGCTTATCGCATTGCGAGCACGGCACTTGCGCCTTTGATGGAGCAATTGGATGGATTAATTGAGCGCGATTTGATGGATTTGGAGCGGAAGTTAGAAGCGGCGGGAGCGCCTTATACACCAGGAAGGAAGGTGGAGATGGGGAGAGAGTAGGATTTGAGATTTAGTAGGGATCGGATTCCTTTGGGGAATCCGATCCCTTCCTATTTGGCAACAATTGTAATTTAAAAAGCGTTGTTATGGGTGTTGCAATGATGCTTTATTTTGATTAACTTTGAAAGAAAAAATTATGAGTGTAGAAACGATAAAAGCACAAGTTGATAAATTATCCTTAGCGGAAAAACAAGAGTTATTCAACTACTTGCGGGATACTGGTGTAGAGGATGATGATTTTAAGCTGTCGGAAGAATGGAAAACCGAACTGGATCGGCGGCGTAAGAAAATGGAGTCAGATAGTACTGCGACGAAGCCATTTCATCAGTTTATGGAGCAATATCTTAACCGTTGATATTATGGCAGTTTACCAAACTCAAATATCCAGCGAAGCGCAATTTGAAATCAATGAAGCAGTCGAATACTTTAATAGTCTTGCACTAGATTTAGGATTTGACTTCGCCTATGAAGTATCCGAGATGGTACTGAAAATGGAGGACAATCCTTTCCTTTTTCAGAAAATCTATCTGGATTATCGCCGAGCGGTAATTAGACGTTTTCAATACAATATTATCTATTACATTAATCGTCAGACGATTAATATTGTTGCAGTGATTCATGGAAGTCGGGATACGAGTAGATGGAAAGAAAGGCGGTGAACATTGAAGCGTTATTGTAATGATAATCGTAAAATTATACACATGGAAGAAGTACTAATTTCAAAGAAATTATTAAAAGAGTTACAGCTTACTCCTGCTGAGTTGCTAATTGATTTAGCAGTTTATCTATACGATAAAGAACAATTATCAATCGGCAGAGCAAAAAAATTAGCGGGGCTAACGCAAATTGAATTTCAGAAGGAATTGGCTAAGAAAAATGTCAATATTAAATATGATGTTGAGGACTTTCAAGAGGATTTGGAAACACTAAAAAGACTCGGCTAAGATGTTAGTAGTAAGTTTTTGATCTGCTGTTCTAACATGTCACGATTTGAAAACATCGCGCCAGCAAGATAGACAAACCTACCGCCAGCAATGTGAAAATATTACGCTAATAACCGGCAAGTGTTTTTATCGAATCAAACTCATTTTCTTGGTATCAATTATTTTTCCATCCACTAACAAAGTATAAGTATAATAGCCATTACTCATGTATAATGTCATTAAATCAACAATTCCTTCACCAAAATGACTAACGGGAATTATTTTCAGCAATTGTCCAATATTTCCATATATTCGAATAGATGCCTCATAACTATTTTCCGGAATATAGCAAGGAATAGAGGTGATATCACTAAAAGGGTTTGGCATATTTTGTCCTAATTTTGGCTGTTTAGTAATTAATGACTTATTATTATTCGGACTATTCATCATTAGTGGATCATCATTCAAGCTTTCTAATTTGATTGACTCTCTTATCTCTTCTTCATCAACTATTTCAGATTGTATTTTACTTAAATATTGATTATCGTGTTGTAGGGAAGTACCTCCTCTAATCAAAGCATCCCCTTGATTTGTTCCCGTGATTAAGCAAGGCGTGGTAATTAATAGATTATCAAGACCAATATAGTAAACTCCTGGTTTAGTAATTATCATATTACGAGAAGGATTCTGCTCCAAGATACCTACTGCACATCTAATTTCTTGTACTGGATTGAGAGAACTGGCAGTACACTGCGTCTGACATGGTTGGAATACGGATGGACCACCAACGCAGCCTACATCATCTGTATATATAGGAACAGTCGATACGACATCTTGTCTACTACTATAGTCATGTATTG
>JBGCES010000668.1:0-3787 GCA_045106545.1 Saprospiraceae bacterium | reverse complement strand
GTCAAAGAATATATTAGGATGCCCAATGGCTTTGCGCGGGTGCATTTTTCCTTCAAATAGATCGGGGCGACCGTCGAAACCTTGAATGCGACGCCCTAAATTCATTTGCGCCAATTGCCCGCCGTGCGCAAAGGAAACGCGCATATTGGGATATTTGGCGTGGTAGCCGTTTAAGGTATAAAAATGATAAGCATCCGCACATTGTGCTAGCATCCAAATAAGGTGAAACCGCCAGCCTGTATTTTCTAATTTGATAAACTTCTCGCCATCATAAGGATGAATCTCAACCGCCAATCCATACTTATCTGCCAATTCAAAAATCGGTTCATTTTCTACGTCAAAAATACTTCGCCACGTACCGATGGAGTCCATAAATTGCGTCGGTAAACACAAAACGCGTAAGCCTAATTCGGTAACGCAACGCTCAATTTCCCACAATGCGCCGCGAATGTAAGCGCAGTGTACCACAAAACCGCAGGTAAATTTATCGGGATGATCCGCCTGAACTTTCCCATTAAAATCATTTTGCCAACGCAATACATCTTTCATCGTTTCCCAGCGCAATCCGTTTCCATATAACTGTGATAAATTCAGTACGACTGCGTGGTCGATCTTATTTTTTTCCATCCACGCCAGTTTTTCATTTAAGAAAAAACTACTATCCGTCACGGGGCGCTTCCAGTTTTTTTGCAACATAAAACGGCGATCCTCGTCAATCCAGAAAATCTCTTTTTCTTTCATAAAGGAAGGAATCTGTTCGGGATAGGGCAGGAGGTGAGAGTGACCGTTGATGCGGTAATAATTGGGAAAGGTTTGGGTGATGGGTTTTGAATGCTGAGTTGGTAGCGACATGGCGAATAATTTTGGTTGGTTAGGTAAAGGTAATTGGAGTTCATTGGTGGTGGCGGGTATAAAATTAGTAAAAAACAGCATCCGCTGGTTAAGCTAATTTCAAAAAGTATAAGGTTTCGGACAGAAAGTATAAAAGAATCAGCGGTTGCTATAAACTTCCCATTTTACGTTAAAACTAGCTCTATCTTTGACTTATCAATAACGAAAAGGATATAAAATTCTAATTCGATTTCATCATAAAAAATACAGCCTTCCGAAGCATAAATACATTATTAATCTATAACGCATTCGATTGATTTAACTGATTATCAGTTATTCGAAGACGTAAATTCTAATTGCTAATCTAATGCTTAGCAATGCACATCTTTAACACTATAATAATGTATCCTATGAAAAATTTCCGTTTGTTCTCTTTTTTGTTTTTAGCTGCTTTTTTATTTACGTTCACTGCTTGTGAATCGGTTTACGAAGACGATGGCATCTTTGCTGATACGCCATTAGAAGATGTCTTTGAAGGTCAAGCTGACAATACTTTAGACCCCGATATGGGCATTGCGATTTATAAAGTAGATGGTGAATTTATTATTCCAGTTGACCAAGCGAAAGCAAAGAAATCGTGGATGGAAGATGAAGAAAAGCACCGCGCGATTTGGGAAATGACGACGACCTTGATTCCGAGTGATTACCGCCGTTGGTTGGCTTCATTTGAGGTTTTTGATGGCAAAAATGATTTATTGGGTTATGTCAATCCAACGGAAGAAGATTTATCAGGTTGGAAGTTTGCTTTGGATATTCGCACGGCTTATCCCGATGGAAATACTTTAGAGCAATCGGGCGATTATATTCATACTATTATCCACGAATTTGGACACGTCTTGGCGTTGAACGACGAGCAATTGAAAGCAAATAAATTGGTTTGTTCGACTTACAACCCAGGCGAAGGTTGTGCCAAATCAGATGCTTATTTACTCGAATTTTACAATCGCTATTGGGCGGATATTGCGAATGAAATCCCTGAAGAAGATGCGAGTGACCGAGAGCTGAATAATTTTTATGATAAATACGAAGATCGCTTTGTAACAGACTATGCGGCTACGAATCCAGTGGAAGATTTTGCGGAAGTATTTGCGACTTTTATCACTTCTGACAGTCGGCCCGAAGGCAATGTCATCAAAGATCAGAAAGTACAATTTTTGTACGAATATCCGGAGTTAGTAGATTTGCGCGAGCACATGCGCGGTACGGTTTATACTTTGCCGAAGGCAGGGGAGTGGACGCGTAAGAAGTGCAATCATGCTGCGCATTAATGAGGATGTGGAGGGTATAAAAACGAACTGAGCTGGTCACTTGAAGTGTCCAGCTCAGTTCGGTTTTAACTCAGTTCTGTATTCAAACCTCCTTTTGCAACACCTTCACCTGTGCCCGATGATACAGCCTCGAATAAGGCTCTACGCTCTTCGTCACCCAAACATTACCACCGATAATCGAATCATGTCCAATGACGGTATCGCCTCCTAAAATAGTTGCTCCTGCGTAAATAATCACTCCGTCTTCAATCGTTGGATGCCGTTTGGTTTCTGCCAATTCCTTAGAAACACTTAGTGCGCCCAACGTCACGCCTTGATAAATTTTTACATCATCACCGAGAATACAAGTCGCGCCAATCACTACGCCCGTACCGTGATCGATAAAAAAGTTGCGCCCAATTTGTGCAGCAGGATGAATTTCAATACCCGTTTTTCCATGTGCATATTCCGTTAAAATACGCGGCATCAAGGGCACACCTAATTTATGAAACTCATGCGCAATCCGATAAATCGCAATAGCATAAAAACCAGGATAAACGCGCTTTACTTCCAAAACACTGGTCGCAGCGGGATCGAATTGATAAATCGCATCCGCATCAGCAAGTAAAATTTCGCGCAATTCAGGTAAGGTAGCAATAAAATCATTTTCCACTTGCTCGGCGGTCAACGGCAATGGCAATTCCAATTTCAATAATACTTTATGCAAATCATAACGCAAATCGCTGACGTGCTGCTCAAATTCGCGTAGCGAAGTATATTGCCGATCCGCCAATTCAGGAAAGAGAATTTCCAATAAGCCATTAATCACCTTACAGATCTCATCGGAAGAAGGTACTAAGGGCGATTGTCGATGTGCGTGGTACAGGTTTTCAATAAATCGCTTGTTCATTTTACATAAGTTTTGAGTAACGGGTTTTAGGTTTTGAGTTGCGGCACATCGATGACGTGCATACGCGATAAAATAAGAATACGGATTTGACAGGATTGAACGGATTGATGCGGGTTTATTCATTCAAAATCTGTGTAGATCAGTCAATTCCGTTTGATCCGTGTTCCTATTCCAAATATTTTCTCCGAAAATATTGCTAAATTTCAGCTTAAATCAAGAGGTTCTGTTAGGAATAACACAGATACAGTTTGAAATTATACTTCAATATTGGAAAAAATCTACGAACAATTTCTAACCACCTCGAACAATTTCTAACCACTTTCTAATAATTTTCTATGCGAAACCTATCATTTATTCTTTTAATAATGCTTGGCAGTTTGTTTAGTTGCCAAAATGGAGAAAATACTTCGGTGGAAGCGCCTACCGAGGAAACAACCGAAACATCCGTTATGGATGATAAATTAGCAAAATATGTTCCAGTAAAATTAACGACCGATGTTAGTCAATTAGGAGAAAATCATAAAAAAATGATTCCGATTTTGATTGAAGCGGCGAAAATTATGGACGAATTATTTTGGTACGAAGCTTATGGTGACAAGGCTGAATTGATGAACAGCTTAACGGATGAAAAAACGAAAACGTATGCTGAAATTAACTACGGACCGTGGGATCGATTAGCTGGAAACGAATCTTTTGTCGAAGGTGTAGGCGCGAAGCCGATGGGGGCAAATTATTATCC
>JBGCES010000667.1:0-1674 GCA_045106545.1 Saprospiraceae bacterium | reverse complement strand
AGGCTTAGATGTACATGTTACGCCGAGTATTTTAGAGGCTTACAACAACGGTTTGGCACAAGGTCAAACGCCTGAGTATTTCTTTACGTGGCAACTACCCAACGATGACTTTATTACTTATCCCGATGGGGAATACCAAATCCGTGTCCTTGCTGACTGTGGGGCTTCCACGACTATTTCTAATATCTTAAATGGTCGCATTAGCCGTTCAGGTTTGCGCTTGTTTGGCTCGCCCGAACCAAGTGACGGATTATGGACAGCAGGTGACGAAATCAGTTTTAGTTTTAATCGTGACCTCGATTGTGCATTGATTAGTAATCCGCAGTTCATCGCGGATAGCATCAAAGTGACCAATACGATAACGGGTATGGATGTGCCTTTTGACATCAATTGCCGCAATAATAAATTGATTTTCTTGATCGATCCCATGTCCGCACACGATGGGCAGCGGTTAGAAATTTGTCTGAATGGTATAGAAGATGCCTTTGGAAACACGCTAACCGATCCCGTTAGTTGGGCGTTTGATGTGATTACCCAAAAACTATACTGGGAACGCGATACCGTGCGCGTAGAAATGTACGAGGGCGAGACGCTGAATTTAAATGTACAATTAGCTAATAGTACCCTCGCCGAAAACGTTACTGACGTTCGCTTACGCGTAAAAGATGGTATTATTGAAGATAATTATCTACAATTTGCTCCCGCTGATGACTTTGATGTAAGTCCAAGTGGTCGCACCATCAATTTGACGATTACAGCCAGTCAGTTAAGAACTTATACCGACATCATCGAAGTGAGTGGTTTGGCGGGTCAGTTACCCGAAATCTATTTGGAAGTTACAGTACGCGCGCCGTCGCCTTACTGGGAAGTTGAAGACCCAAATCAGTACAGCAACGATATGAATATCATTGCGAATTGGAAATTTACGGGCTCAACCCAACCGACTTCCATTGATTCGCTCGACCGCATCGCCGTTTTTATAGATAACGAAATACGTGGTGTTGCAAATATTCAAGCCGCAAGTGGACAATTTCACGCCGCTTATTTAACCGTTTTAGGCAATGCTGCCGATGTGGGGAAACACTTGAGTTTCCGTGTTTGGGATGCAGATACCGGAGAAATGTATGCAGCAAATCCGCTACAAATACTGAATTTTACCGCCGATGATTTAGTCGGTAGTACCGAAAATCCAGAAATCCTCGTTGTCAATAAAAGCCGTGATTTAGTACGGATTATTCCGCTAAACCAAGGCTGGACCTGGTTTTCTACCAATACGGCAACGACTGCCGCTACGATTAATAGCCTACTCGCTGGCTTGAAAAACCCCGCAGAAGGCGATATTATCAAAACCGATAATGCTGTGGCGCAATACAGTGCTGCGACGGGTTGGTACAATCCAGGCGGAGCAAGTTTAGATAACCTCGATCCAAATAAGGGTTACATGATTTATCTAGAAAATGAACCCGATACTTTGTATTTGACAGGGCAATTTGCGCCCGTTGAAAATATTCCTTTAAATGAAGGTTGGAATTGGGTCGGCTATCCCCTACCTGACAAACGTACCTTAAATAGTACGTTGACAATTACACCACTCTTGGATGGCGATGTTATCAAAACGCGTTTACAAAATGATTATGCGAATAGCAAAATTTCTGTTTATAACGAAATCGCGCA
>JBGCES010000666.1:0-4454 GCA_045106545.1 Saprospiraceae bacterium | reverse complement strand
CGGAACTGCAACTGGTAGTGCAACGGCAGCGGTTAGCGGAGGTTTTCCACCTTATACTTATCTCTGGTCAAATGGAAATAGCGACGATTATGTCGATAATTTAGAGGCGGGTGTTCAAAGTGTAACAGTAACGGATGGTGAAGACCAGCAAGTAGTGAAAGAAATTTTCATTGAGCAGCCAACGTCTTTATTGATTGACATATCATCAAGGGAAGCGGTAGATAATGAAAATGGAGTTGCCACTGCTTTGGGAACTGGCGGCGTTGCACCATACCTTTATCAATGGTCAAATGGAGCATCAACGGCAACAATTGCAAGTTTAAATAGTGGAACATATACAGTTACCGTTACGGATCAAAATGATTGTACTGAAACCAAAAGCGTAACGATTGATAATAAAGAAACACCAGAATTAGTCGTTAATATCACGAATAGTCAAGTCATTGATTGTTTTGGAAATCAAAATGGAAAGGCTAGTATCGAAATCATTGGTGGTGTCGCGCCTTACACTTATCTCTGGTCAAATGGTAGTACGGATTCTACGGTAAATAACTTACCTGAAGGTGCTTTTTATGTAGCGGTTCAAGACGCAGAAGGAAAGATGGGAGAAGCTGAGTCATACATGGAGTCACCCACAGAAATTGACTTACAAACTATCAGTACAGCGGCGATCAATAATGAAAATGGAACAGCTAGTGTTGGTGCCAGTGGTGGTACTGGTTCGTATCGATACAATTGGTCAAATGGATCTACTGGGGCTACAATTAGTAATGTCGCAGATGGAGAATATAGCGTAACTGTTACCGATAATAATAATTGTAGCAAAGTGGCAACCGTTACGATTGCAAATGAGGTAAAAGAAGAAGAAAATGGAGTTGTTTTTGAAAATGGTCAAGTCGCTACTGTCGGAAACGAATGGCAAACAGTACAGTTGGAGAACACTTATGAATCAATGGTCGTAGTGGCAAGTGTACGGTTGTCAAATTTAGATGCGGCGCCAGTTGTCACTCGTATTCGTAATGCAGTAGGCAATCAATTTGAAATCAAATTACAAAATCCATCGGAAGAGCCATTCGTTGCATCTATTGTTGACTACTTTGTAGTAGAAGAAGGGGTTTATAACGAAACAGAGCACGGTATCAAGATGGAGGCAGTGAGAACTTCAAGTAGAGTTACTGCTAATCGAGATAACTGGATTCGTGAACGTAGGCTATATGAAAATGAGTATAACCAACCGGTAGTATTAGGACAAGTTATGACTTATAATGACGAACGGTGGTCTGTATTCTGGGCATCAGCTAATGACCGTCGTAACAAAGCACCACGTAGTTACAGTTTTGCTGCGGGTAAACACGTTGGAGAAGACGAAGATGCGAGTCGTGCAGATGAAACCATTGGATATGTGGTATTGGAAACAGGTATCCATCAAATTAATGAAATTAAATTTCAAACTGAACTTGGTTTAGATTACGTACGTGGAGTGTCTAATACAAATACTGGTTATTCGTACTATCTCGACGAGTTGGCTAATGCATCTACGGCAGTCGTAAGTTCAGCGGGGATGGATAGTAACAACGGTGGTTGGCCAGTTCTTTTGGGTGAAAAAGCAGTAACGGGTGGCGAAATTCGTTTGGTCATTGATGAAGACCAAATACAAGACATAGAACGCGCCCACACTTCTGAACAAGTCGCTTTTATTGTATTTGAAGAAATAGTCGAAGTTGAAGATAAACCAGTTGCACCGCTTGTTTTTGAACATGGGCAATTAGATACAGTAAACAGTGACTGGTTACTAGTTGAGTTGGAAAATACTTATCAATCAATGGTGGTTGTGGCAACCGTAATGATGAAAGATAATTCACAACGCCCAGTAGTAACTCGCATCAGCGAGGCTGAAGGGAACTCGTTTTTAATTAAAACACAAAATCCAAGCGGTCGAGATGAAGGAGACTATCGAGTACAATACTTTGTAATCGAAGAAGGAGTATATAATGAATTTGAGCACGGAGTGAATATCGAAGCCATCAAGGTACTTTCTACAAAAACTTCAAATAGTCGCAAATGGCAATACGAACCTCAAAAATATCAGAATAGATATGGTTCACCAGTAGTGTTAGGACAAGTAATGTCCTACAATGATGAACGTTGGTCTTCTTTTTGGTCTAATAATGGTAATCGAAGGAATGTACCTACGGCATATCGTTTAAGCATCGGTAAGCATGTTGGCGACGATCCTGTACAAGAACGTCTAGATGAGACGATTGGCTACGTGGTATTTGATGCTGGAATAGGTGAGCTAAATGGCGTGAATTTTACGGCAGGAGTGAGCGGCGATAGAATATATGGCTTGTTCAATACGACTAGCGGCTACCGCGAGGAAGTAGCAGGTGTTTCCGCAGGAAGTACAGCTATATTAAGTTCCGCAGCTATGGATGGATCGGATGGTGGCTGGCCTGTTCTTTTTGGAAATAATGCGATAGATAGTGATCAACTTATCATCGTTATTGACGAAGACGACGTTAAAGATGAAGAACGAGCGCACCCATCAGAGCAAGTTGCTTACGTCGTTTTTGATACCCAAAATACTATCGAATTTTCTACTAATAGTAGCCGAAATGTAAGTACAGAAATAGTTGAAAATAAACCAGTAGAAGAAACGAATTTTAGTTTAATTACTTACCCCAATCCAACTATCGACTTATTGACAGTAGAAAGCGATCAGATTTTATTAGGCGCGACTACTGTACATATTTATAATGTATCTGGTCGTTTAATTAAAAAGCAAGTTGTCAGACTAGATCCTAATGCAAAACAACAGTTCCGGTTGGATGCCACACATTTACCAAGCGGACAGTATTTTATTAACGTTCAAAATGAACACCAATCTTTTACGACTACTTTTATTAAACAAGAGTAGCACTTTTATTACACCTTTTAGTAACCGCCTGTTCAGTTGTTGGACAGGCGGTTTGTTATTTTAACAAATTTTTGTTCTGATGCCAGATAACATTTTCAAACAAAAATTCGTCTTTATCTTAAACCTCGCATCACCTTTGCAATCTAATCTGTAGTTGAACGCCTCACAGACAACCATCAAACCACCTTCGAACTATTTCAAACCATTTTACCTATGACCACCCTTGTTAACTGTCCAACAGGAACACTTGATCCTTATGTTCCTTCCGATTCAACGCCTTGGAATCGTCAACGCGTTCTGCATCTCTATCGGCGTATCGGTTTTGGTGCAAATCCTGAAATGGTAGCCGCAGCACTGGAACGCGACCCAGCAGATTTAATTGATGAATTACTGGACGCGGCAATAAATTTGCCTGCTTCGCCCGCGCCCGAGTGGGCAAATATGTTGCAAGAAGACTACGAAGACTTTGATGATGAAGCTGCGGAGCAATATTTTGAACGTATCTTAACTTGGGTAGAAGCGATGACCGAAAATGGTGTACGCGAACGCATCGCCTTTTTTTGGAGTGGTCATTTCGTCACCTTATTTGAATCCTATCTTTGTGGTTCTTATCTCTATCGCTATCATAAATTATTACAAGAAAACGCGCTAGGCAATTTTAAGAATTTTGTCCATGCGGTCGGTCAAACGCCCGCAATGCTCGTTTTCCTCAATGGTGTACAAAATACGAAAGCGAATCCGAATGAAAATTATGCCCGCGAGTTATACGAGCTATTTACATTAGGACGCGATAATGGTTATACGCAGCAAGATATTGAGGAAACAGCGCGCGCCCTAACTGGTTTCCAACGCCTACCTGATGGCTATTGTGGTGAAATTGGCTTTCTTCCATTTACACACGATGATGATGAAAAAACGATTTTTGGTAGAACGGGCAATTGGAACTACGACGATATACACAATATCCTATTTGCCGAGCACGGTGATCGCATTGCGCGTTATATCTGTGAGAAAATTTATACCTACTTCATTAGCACAAAAATTGACGAAGTAATCGTCATGGAGATGGCGATGACTTTTCAGGAAAATGACTTTGAAATCGCCACCGTTTTGCGACAGCTATTTAAAAGCGAACACTTTTTTGCGGACGCCATTATTGGTGCAAAAATTAAAAGCCCACTCGATATTTTTATCAATTTCATGGTGGAAACCAATACACCAGTTAATGATGAAACGAAAGAAGGCGCAGCTTATCTAGCCTATCTATTAGGACAACAAGTCTTCAATCCACCCGATGTTTCGGGTTGGAAAGGAGATAAGTCTTGGATCAATAGCAGCCGCTTAACGGGACGCTGGCAAGGCATTGATTTCCTATTATTTTATCAATACGAACAGTTTCCCGCTACGCTGACCAATTTCGCCCGCGAATTAACCAATAATTCCAACGATCCTGCTTTTATCACGCAACGCATCACCGACCACTTTTTACCCAATGGTCTGCAAACTACTGCCGAATACGTGCGCGCTACGGAAGTCC
>JBGCES010000665.1:0-3123 GCA_045106545.1 Saprospiraceae bacterium | reverse complement strand
GGCAGTTATTTATTCTTTGATACAAGATTTTCGCCTCTTTGTCTAAACAAATAGTTTTAAATTTAGTTATTTGATGGTAATTTCTGCATAACGAAGCCTTTGTGGTAAAAAACAAAATAAATCTTTTACCATTGGGAATATATGCCATAATTCAACCTAAACGGGGGCATTTTTAGTTAAAAATGGTACATTCCCATGACGCTAATATAGTAGCTACGTAGCAATTCAATGTCTTCTTCTCGGGGAGAGAAATTAGTTCGCGGCATATAATCTTCATTCACATAAATACGCGTTGCACCGAGCGTATATCGCAGATTAACACCCATTTTATGATTAAAATCGTAACCTAGACCCGTAATAAAATTCCATTCGCTCGTATTAAAATCGTCTTGTATTTCGGCATACGAACGATCTGTTCTTTCGTCGTAGATTATTTCTTCTACTTCGCGATTGACGAGCCGTGCATAAGCCGCACCGACCTCAATATTTACACCTGTCCCGTCCTTCTCATCATCCACATAAACGCGAAATAAAATGGGCGCAACGGCATAATCCAACTTGATCAGTCGATCGCGTTTCACTGGGCCTGCGAACGGGCGATTGCTGTGCTCAAATAGTGCTCCTGCTTGTGAATAAATCAATTCGATATTGAGTTGCAGCCGATTGGTAAAACGCGTGACGCCCCGAATACCCGCGTACGCGCCCGACTTGTTAAATCCAGTATATTCGTCGCCATCTAGCTGTGAAGTATTGACGCCTGCAAATACACTAGCACCAAAAAGGGGCAATTTTTTCTTCTTTTTTGTACGTTGAGCGTCAACTGAAGTAGGTAAGATTAAGCCAATTATGAGCAATAGGCAAAGAGTCGAGAAGCGCATAAATAAGAATTTTTACAGTGTTTAATTAAAAATTCTTTTTGAGGAAGAATATCAAACTTACATCTTTTTTTTTGAAAAAAATAACTCTGTCGAGCGGATATATTCCTTCATCTCAACATTCACTAATTCATTCATTGTCCTTACCTTGCAAACATGAATAATTTTACGCACCTCAACGCCTCCGACCAACCCGCTATGGTCGATGTCGGACAGAAAAAAGTAACACATCGCATCGCTCGTGCGCGCGCCATCGTCCAAGTGACGGATGATATTTTAAACCTACTGGAAGCAGGCGATATCAAAACTAAAAAAGGCTCGGTCTTTCAAACCGCCATCATCGCGGGCGTTATGGCAGCCAAGAAAACAGGCGAGTTAATTCCTTTATGTCATCCCGTCGGCATGGATAATTGCCAAATTGAAATCGTCGTCAATGCCGATAACGAGGTACAAATTGATTGCCTCGCCAGCGTCCACGCCAAAACGGGCATCGAAATGGAAGCGATGACTGGCGCGTCCATCGCAGCTTTGACCATTTATGATATGTGCAAAGCGTTTTCGCACGATATTGTGATTCGGGAGGTTAAGTTGATGGAGAAGCGAGGAGGGAAGCGGGATTTTTTGCGAGGGTGATTTCTTTGTATTTTTTACTCATCGGGAACTAATACTTATCTAAATCCCTTATTAGACTATTATATAAACTAAAATACAAACAAGCGCTAACATTTTTCTCTTTTTTTAAATTTTATAAAGTGCTGATAGTCAGTATTTTATTACAATAAAAATATAGAAAAGGACAATATTTATTTTAAAAAAATAAAAAAATAATCGCTGCTTCTTGTATTATCGAATTAGGTTTTATACATTTGCATCGCTTTAGTAAAAAGGCATTGTCGATTAAATGAAATTGGCATTATTTTTATCTACTTTTGGAGACGTGGGTGAGTGGCTGAAACCACCAGTTTGCTAAACTGACGTACTTTTAACGAGGTACCGCGGGTTCGAATCCCGCCGTCTCCGCAGAATGGCGATGGCAGTGATTTTTACACTATTCCTTCGTCATCTTAACCGGTTTTTCGGGGCGTAGCGCAGCCCGGTTAGCGCACCTGCTTTGGGAGCAGGGGGTCGCAGGTTCGAATCCTGCCGCCCCGACACTAAGAGTCAATCATTAATTTGGTTGGCTCTTTTTTAGTTTTACTTCTCTTTAAACGCTAAAAAATAATTTGTTAATTCTTCTCACTTAAATTGAATGTCATACTCTTTCTGACATTTTGTGTGTTATATTTTACATTCTCCTTGAGAAGACAGCTAAATAAATCTTATATTGTTAAGAACTCAATAAAATATAGGACCCGTCGAATATCACCCACATATATACAAATGTATAATTTGATTGACAAATAATTGGGATTGCGATTTTTGTTCTATAAGTTTGTGACAGCTTTTTAAATAAGTGTTGCCTCTCCACTTAGAACCACTATCTGTATAATCCCGTTCCGCATTCGGTTTCCGTTGCGGTTTTTTTATTTTAAACATCTGCTGTAATTTTGCGTGCATATATTCTATCCTAACGAAGCTACAATAATAAATTCGCCTTACAGTATATGCCAAAAGTCTTGTTTCTATTGCTTTTTTGTTTGCCTTTTCATAGTGTTTCTGCACAAACAGATAGCACTCACTCACCAATTGCGACCGTCGTTTTCTTGGATTCTTTTGTGGTTACTGCTCAGAGACAGTGCTTTCAGGTCAATGATTTTGTAGAATTAGTACAGAATGATGAGTCATTCTACGAAGCATTTAAAAATCTGAGATTTGTAACGGCGGATTTTAATAATCAAATTATTTTTTATGATAAAGATGGAAGTATCAAAGCCGATTACTCTAGTCTTGCTCAACAAAAGAATAAAGGAGCGTGTCGTACAATGAAGTTTTCTGAAGAAAAAACTACGGGCAATTTTTTCAAAAATAAGCGCAAACGCAACTATCGTTATTATACCGCCAAAATGTACGATCGAGTATTTTTTACGAGGGGTCGGAAATGTGGTGATCCTTTTGCGGAAGGGCTCAAAGCCAATAAAAAAGGATTGAATAAACACATCAATGAATTGAAAAAGCTGATTTTTCAACCTGGAAAACCCGTTAATGTGCCCATTGTAGGAAAAAAAACACAGATTTTTTCTAAGGAAGTGATGCCATATTATAACTATTCTATTCGCTCAAAATTATATCAAAATCAACGCGATTGCTA
>JBGCES010000664.1:0-4368 GCA_045106545.1 Saprospiraceae bacterium | reverse complement strand
ATTTTAAATCAGATTGCAACTAAAATGATGAAGGCAACTGAAGATTTAGTGCCAAATTGGTTACTTGCTACGCCAGATCCTAATGTTGCAGTTGGTGTTGCCTGTGATGCGATTCCTATCGAAATGGTGATTCGCGGTTATTTGACGGGACACGCGTGGCGAACTTATAAAAGTGGCTTGCGCGAACTTTGCGGCGTAACGTTGCCCGAAGGTATGAAGGAACACGACCGTTTTCCTGAACCCATTATCACGCCCGCCACCAAAGCGGAAGAAGGGCACGACGAAGATATTTCACGTGAGGATATTTTAGCAAAAGGTATTGTCAGCGAAGCGGATTATATTCAATTAGAAAATTACACCCGCGCTCTGTTTCAACGTGGTACCGAAATGGCTGCCAAACGCGGTTTGATTCTCGTAGATACTAAATATGAATTTGGTAAAAAAGGCGATCAGGTTTACCTCATCGACGAAATTCATACGCCTGATAGCTCCCGCTATTTTTACGCCGATGGCTACGAAGAACGCCAAGCCGCCGATGAATCACAGAAACAATTAAGTAAAGAATTTGTCCGTGAATGGCTAATGGATCACGGTTTTCAAGGTAAGGATGGACAGATCATGCCTGTGATGCCCGATGCTTTTGTGGAACGCGTGACGGAACGGTATATTGAGTTATTTGAGAAAATCACGGGGAAGGCATTTGAAAAGGCGGAAGTGGGAGATATTCAAGTAAGGATTGAGGGGAATGTGTTGAAATATCTCAATTCGTAAAAATGTAGTATCTTGTTAGCAAATACTTGATTTTATGAAGGTTAAAAAGATAAAGATTGAGAACTTTCGGGGGATTCTGGATGCAGAATTGGAATTTGATGATCGGTTGAATGTTTTTATTGGAAGAAATGGTGCTGGAAAAACAACAATTTTAGATGCAATAGGAAAATGTATATTTGATTTAATAAAAACTTTCACGGGCGAATCAAATGAAAATATATTTAACTCAAATGATAACATAAATTATGGCGCACGATATTTTTTAATTGATAGTCAAATTTCTACAGATTTTCACCCTTCGCTACTTGATATATACGTACACGAAGGTTATCTAAATTCTATTGAAATAAGAGAATCAGCTATTGATAAATTTTTCAATTCTTTAAACGAAATTGTAAAAACTAGGGAAGTTACTATACCAATTTTCAAATATTATTCACGGAAGAGAAATACTACTTATGGAGTTGTAATGGGTAAAATAATTAAAACTTTTCCAATTCCACAATTAGAGACATGGGATAATATTTATCAAGATGAGGTCACTTATCATAAGTTCGTAAAATGGTTTTTTGACAATGAGTCGAAGGAGTTGCGCTTACGAAGAGACACTAAAAATGAAAAAGCAGAAATCAGGACACTTACTTACGTTAGAAAAGCAGTACAAGCTGCATTAAGAGAATTGGAAGATATTAATTTCTCAATCAAATCTGATCAAGTAAAGAGAAAGTATTCAAATGATCTAATTCCTACATTAGTTATTGAAAACTTAGAAACTGGTGTAGCCGAAGATCTTAATAACAAATCTGACGGCGAAAAAGCCATCATTACCCTAGTAGCCGACATTGCTTACAATCTTTCTATCGCTAAAGACTTCTCCGAAGGCGATGATTATTTAAACTCACCTGGCATCGTCCTAATTGACGAAATCGAAGCACATCTCCACCCCGAATGGCAACGAAAAATCATTCCGCTACTCACAGAATTATTCCCTAACATTCAATTTTTCATCACTACTCATTCACCCCAAGTCATTTCCACCGTCGAAAGTCAACACATCTTCATTGGCGAAAATTTCAAGTTTTCAAAAATCAATATCAAATCAAAAGGACTGGATTCTAATCAAATATTAAAATACGTTTTTAATACGACCGAACGCCCACGCGAATACATTGATTTAATTGAACAATTTGACCAAACCATTGATAACCAAGGAGATATTCAAGAATTAGAAAGTATCGTAACCAAAATTGATGCACTCGATGAAGGCGATAATGGACGTGATATTGATATGTTAATTGAAGAATTAAATTTACGAATAGAAGCTTATAAATACGATTTAGCACATGAGGCACATTCGTAAAAAATCTGCGCCCACCAAATTTCGTCAGTATGTAAAATCAATTGGTGCTGATTTTGACGAAATGGATGCAGATGTAAAAACGGAGTTGAGAAATTCATTGATAGCTGAACAAAAAGGTATCTGTGCATATTGCCAACAGGTACTGAAAGATGGTCAAATTAAAATTGAACATCACTGTGAACGGTCTATTTGTAATGGCGCAAATGGAACTATGGATCGCCGTTTAGATTATACTAATTTACTAGCCGTCTGTAAAGGAAACGAAGGGCGCCCTGAACACGAATTACATTGTGATTCTCGCAAGGCTTGTTTCAATGCAAATAACGGACTACCAATAGCTATCAATCCCACGCAAGCTGCTCATATTCGTACTATTAGCTATTCTTCCACGGGTAAAATCACGTCCAATAATGAACAGTATGACCGTGAAATCAACGAAATTCTAAATCTCAATTTAGATTATTTGAAAGACAACCGTCAAAAGAAATGGAATTTGTTTTATCGCCTTTCCAATCGTGGAAATAAAGATAAAATGCGCAAATTGCTCGAAGCAGACTTAGCTACGAAAAATGGAAAATTCACCAAGCAATTTGCTGGTTTGAGTGAATATATGTTAAATAGATTTTGTCGCTAAAAACGCACTAATCCCGCAAAATTCCCTCTACCTTCTCCACTTCCCCATCAATCTCCACCGGGATCGGAATATCCAAAATCCGACAAATCAACGGGTAAACGTGTACATTTTTAATCGCTGGCAACCGCGCGCCTACTTCAATCGCAGAGCCATTAGCATAAAAAATACCGTGCATATCTTCATCCACTGGATCAAAACCATGCTGACCGAAAACTTCAGTTTCCATCATTCTTTTTATACCGATATTCCGCTGACTCGTGAAGTAGTAATTTGAATCTGGAATAATCTGAATCGGTCCCCAATTCTCATTTTGAGGTACGTACTCAAAACAAGGCACGTCTTCCGTTTTATATATATTAAAATTGCCCGCTAGCTGTTGAAGGTAATTAAAAACTGAATCGGTTTGATTAGCATCGTTAGGATGAATATTCGCGAGTGCGCCATTGTCAATGGTCTGATAAAGATCATCGTTTTCCACGCTTTCAATGGGTATATATTGATCAATATGAACTTCTTTCATGCCGTGATCGGAGACGACCACTATATTAATAGGCAAATTTAATTGCTCGATTCCATTAAACAATTTGCCTAAATTTTCATCTATTCCCATGATGGTTTCCTGCAATCGCTCCTCATTGTTCGGTCCGAGGCTATGCCCAATGTTATCTACATCAGAAAAATAGAGCGTCATGAAATGCGGACGTTCTGCTTCGGGCAATTGCAACCATCGCAGTGCCTGTGCTACGCGCTCTTCGTTGGGTACACTGCCATTATAAGGATAGTAATAAGTCGGACGCATACCCTGAATATCCGCTTCGCTCCCGACAAAAAAGTAACTCGCCGTGACCATCCCCGCCTGTTTAGCTGCTAACCAAATCGGTAAGCCGCCATAAAAAGTTCCATCTTCCATCGTTGTTGGATCGCCGATGCTGTAAATCGCATCTTTCTCATAATGATAAAACCGATTACCTAAAATTCCATGTTTATCGGGATACATGCCAGTGGCTAAAGTATAGTGATTGGGAAAAGTTTTGGTTGGATAGGAAGGAATCAATGATTCCGCTTGTGCGCCATTTTCAATAAAGCGTTTCAAATTTGGCGGCGCAAATCGCTCTACGTAATCCCAACGAAAACCATCGAGCGAGATTAGAATAACGTAAGGTTTAGTTTGAGCTTCGACGGAGTTAGTTTCCACTTCTTCTGAATTCAGTGGTTCCATCGTTTTCTGCTGACAAGCACAATACAAAATAATCACAGTCACCAGCAATGATGCGTAAGTAATCCAAGATTTGAGCATATTATTTTTTATTGTTCGACAAGCAGAGCAGGTTTCTAATTAGGTAAAATTAGACAATTCTACAAAATAGTCGCAACCAATTGTTTTTAAATCTAAGTAACGATGAAATAATAAGTCCATCAAGTTGGATGAATTAATTTTGGTTTCAGTTTTTCTTTAAAAGATGGAGTATTGTTGATACTATGACTGATTTTAAAGTAAAAATGAAAGCAAAAGAAACCATCCAGATGACGGAGCTATTGTTTTATTGTTACTAAATGTAAAAATTATCTACTCCCTTACTTACAAGTATTCCTATTTTATCAC
>JBGCES010000663.1:0-3708 GCA_045106545.1 Saprospiraceae bacterium | reverse complement strand
GAAACCCGCTCGATCAAATCGTAAGTAGGAAGCGGTTTTCCCATTTTTTCAAATGTCTTTCCCACATTTAGCAGCGCAATATTCACTTTATCATGAAACTCTTGCTGCTTCACATTCCACGTCGTTTTCAGCCAATACGTCTGAATTCCAATGATGCCAATAATGGCAAATGTCCCCAAAATAACGACCCGTGCAATGATGCTATTTTTCATATTTTATTAAACGCGAAGGACGCAAAACTTGTCCCGAACTTGATTCGGGAGCCGCAAATTTTGTAGTAAAGTTATAATTACACCGTTCCCAAAATTAACGTAAGTGATCGCAATAGTATTCGCTAGAGATGTCCATTAACAAATCGTTTAGACAATAAAAAGATAAGCCACGTAAGAGGTGAACGTAAAAAGTACCCCTTTACCCTTCCTCCTTTAACCCTTCACCTTATTTACCTAAATAACTTCCGATTTGCCAAAAAGCGGCGCGAAATTGGGCGAGTAGTATTGGTTAGTAGTTGTCGTAACGAGAAAATATGCATGGCTAAAGCAAATGGAACGATGAAACTAACTATCCAAATAAAGGGAAATTGATTGACAAAAATGCTACTTGGTTCATTTAAAAAGACGCGAAAGGGAGATGGATTAGAAAAGATTCCAATGATCAAAACGTTGATTAATAGTGCGATGCCAAATACGTTCCACATAACGGCTTCAGGTTTCTGATAACGTTGTTTCCCAAAAAATAACCAAGCGGCAAAAGGAGCAGTTAAGCCGACAATAATGTCTTGGTTTAACCATAGAAAAGTCATCTGAATCGGAACGAATTTTCCTAAAAACCCCATCCATAGCAATAGCTCCATTAGAATACGGAAAGTTTGAATTTTAATCAACCATCCTTCGGGGATAACCTTTAGTAATAAACGAAAGAGGCGCGAGAAGAAAGCGAGATAAAGGATAAAAATGATTGCAGGTATCAAAACGAATGCGGGACGCGGTGGGAAAGAATCAGGCGCATTAAAAAATCCAAAATACGCTAAAATACCTGTCAGTGCTAACCACAACAATAATCCACTACGAACGTACAACACCAATTGTTGTCGCTTTTTTTGTGGAATCGCCAATTTATTTAATCCTTCTTTTAGACCATAAATAGTCGCACTAACTAGCCCCAAAGCCAATAACGCGACAATCAATTGCCCAATCAAATAAAGGGTAGGATTCATAAATAAAGTTGATATTTCGTTTTCGTTTCAATGCCTAAAATATAAATTTTATAGCGAAGAAAACAGATGACAGACCATTTTATTAACAGAAAACAGAAATATCCACTGTTTGATAACGTAGTGGTCTGACCTCGGTCGGTGCAGCGTTCTGTCTTCTTTTTTCTCAGCGTCAATATCTTTCTAAAATATGCAGAAATTTTTCTGGTTTATTCCAATCTTAATCGGCATTAGCTACTACGCTTGTTTGCCATTTTCGCCTACCGTCAAGATGCGTTTTGCGCAAGCAGCAGATGTACAATTTGTACCTAGCGAAATGGATAAAAGCAATCGTGGTCCTTGTTTGCGGTCGAGTAGTTATATTCCTGATACCAATTATTTGGATCACTATTCACCCAAATTAATGCGAGTAGCTGTGCATTTTATGAATACAGATGCGGGTGGCTATAATTACGAAGGTATAGAGGCGATTAAATTCGCACGAGGTTTGATTAATACCGCTAATTCTGATTTAAAAAAGAATTACAAAATGAATCTGCCCGTCGAAAATGAAACGCCTAAGTTGCCGATTTTGTACGAATATAAATTGATTAATAAACCCGAAAATTCTGCCGAAAAAGCGATTTATTTCCACTACGATGATGAATGCGCATTCTACGTGCATCGTGGCAAAAACCGCAATATTTATGATAAGACTGTTTTAGATCGCTACGGCATTATGAAAGATTCGGTTTTGAATGTTTTTATCATGCCGCATCATCCCGATAGCGTTAAATCTAAAACCTACGAGGCAGGGGCGGTCGGCGTCGCTCCAGGAAGTTATTTTAAAATTGCTGGACCATACGAAACGAAGAAGAAAAACTGGGAATTTAAAGGCTTATTTAATCATGAAGTTGGGCACGTTTTAACTTTAGCGCACTCTTGGCGCGGTAATGACGGCTGCGAGGATACGCCCAAACATCCCAACTGTTTTAATCGTAATGCTGGTTCGCGCTGCGGTGATGAAGTGTCTAATAACGTCATGGATTATAACGCTTGGCAACATGCCTATACGCCTTGTCAAATTGGTCGAATTCACCTCAGCATTGCCAAAGAAAAGTCGCGGCAACGGAAATTATTTATGCCGCGTTGGTGTGAAATAAATCCCGCCAAAAATATCACAATCCGCGACCGCGTAGATTGGAATTGCATGAAAGATCTGGAAGGAAATTTACGGATCGAAAGTGGTGGCGTATTGACGATGCGCTGTCGCACGTCGCTGCCCAAAGATGCCAAAATCACCGTAGCAGCAGGTGGGAAATTGATTTTAGAAAATGCGCGTTTACATAATTCTTGTGGTGAAGAATGGGCGGGCATTGTCATCGAAAAAGAGGGAAAAGTTGAAGGTGAAGTCGTTTTTATGGGAACAGCAGCGGTGGAAGATGTGCGCTTTCCGATTGAAGTAGATGTGGATAAAGAGTAGATTTTCATGCTGAAAATTGAAGCAAATGCTACTTTTTATTAAGTTATGCACATTTTTATTAACATGATGTGAATAACGTTAATTAATTATTTGCACCCGATTTTCAACCATTTAGCAAAATTTGTAGTTAGTAGCATTCATGAAGAGTCTATGGAATAAGAAGAAATGGAGTAAATCTCTTTTCCCTCCTCTCTCCTCACTCTTTTAAATTTTTTCAATCAAAACTACTATCATGACTACACTACAAGCTGGTGATAAAGCCCCCGATTTTACGGGTATCAACGAAAAAGGAGAAACCATTTCTCTAAGCAATTATAAAGGCAAAAAACTCGTTTTATTTTTCTATCCAAAAGATAATACGCCTGGGTGTACCGCTGAGGCTTGTAACCTACGTGATAACTATCAAGAGCTCCGTGATAAAAATTATGAACTCCTCGGCGTAAGTCCCGATAGCGCGAAAAAGCACCAAAATTTTATCAATAAATTTGAATTTCCATTCAGCTTATTAGCCGATACAGAAAAGGAAGTTTTGAATGCTTACCAAGTGTGGGGATTAAAGAAATTTATGGGTCGGGAATACGATGGTGTTCACCGCACGACTTTCGTGATTGATGAAAATGGCGTAATTGAAAAAGTGATTAAAAAAGTGAAGACAAAAGATCATACGGCGCAAATCCTAGCGGATTAAACTGGTGAATTGGAACGCGGATTTAACAGGATCAAACTGATTTACGCGGATTTCTATTGAAAATCTGTGTAAATCCGTTCAATCCCTTATATCTGTGTTCCAATTATCCTTACCTTAACTGCTACAATTAAAATCGTATAGTTATGGATATCGCTTACTACCAATCGCCTATGGGCTGGTTCAAATTTGAAGGCAGTGAAAAAGGCTTGCGCCGCTTGCGTTGGTTAGGTGAAGAAACACCACCCACTGATCACGCTACACCAGATACTTTAGCGTACTACGTCCAACAACTTGACGAATATTTTCAGCGCAAGCGAACAGAGTTTGATTTAAAATTGGATTGGG
>JBGCES010000662.1:0-1751 GCA_045106545.1 Saprospiraceae bacterium | reverse complement strand
TTATCTAAATTTCCATGAATAATTGCCTGCGGAATTTCCGCACCAACGCAGCAACTCGTTGCAATCAAGCCTTCACTATATTGCACTAATAGTTCCTTATCAATCCGCGGAAATTTGGTATATAAACCCTCAATAAAACCCAGCGAACACAGCTTAGAAATATTCTCGTAGCCCTTCTGATTTTTCGCCAACAACAACTGATGATACCGCTTATCCTTCTCTCCCCGCGCCCGCGCAAAACTCTTGCGATGCCGATCTTCTACCATATAAAACTCACACCCAACAATCGGTTTGATATTACGTTTGTTGGCTTCCGCCACAAATTTGAACGCGCCAAACATATTGCCGTGATCGGTCAGGGCAACACCTTTTTGCCCATCAGCAACGGCTTTGTCCATCATCGTAGCGATGTCGGAAGCCCCGTCGAGGAGAGAATATTGCGTATGGCAATGGAGATGTACAAATTCAGGCATCTGATATTAACGAGTAAGGCGTAATGGACAAAGTGAATAGTTACCAGTAATTAGTTATCAGTTGGGCATTATCTTTCATTGCTAATAACTGATCACTAATCTACTAGTTACTCTTTCAAGTCGTAACGCAGGTTTGGTAAAATTGCTGTTCCCTTGATGCTAAAAAAATACTGGTCGTAGGTGAGTAAACGAGAGCGGCGAATCGCTGCTTTTGAGTAGCAAAAATAGATAAAGAATTGAGTGTCAAAAGGTTACTTTAGTCATCCGATTTGCTGCTGCTTATTTGTTTTACTCTTAGTATGTAGTGGCTACGAAATTAATAAAAAATAAGGAGAGAAAAGGTGAAAGCAGAGGTGAAGTTTTCCACAAAAAATAAAACATAGCAAACTATATAGTTTACTATGTTTTTTTGTCGTAACTTTGCAATATGAAAAAGGATTTACTACAAGAACTCGGTTATCGCACCCTCGATAGCCGCCTCAAACGCATCAGCGACCGCATTATTCATGACATTCGTGCTTTTTATAAAGCGCAAGGATTGGAGTTAGAACCCAATTGGTATTTGATCTTTGAATTATTAAAAACGGAAGACTTTGTAACCACTTCGTTAATTGTACAACGGACTAAGTTAGCGCAGCCGTCGATTGCTGCTATTGTGAAAAAGATGATGCAGAAGGGATATTTGGAAAGTACAACCGACCCGAAAGATGGACGTATTCAGCAGTTACGATTGACGGAGAAGGCGCAGGAGCAATTGCCTTTTTTTTTTTTTTTTTATGAAAAATGTCATGCTACGCTCTGGTAAATCTTGGGAGAAGACGATGGTATTTTAAAGTATTTAAATGATATAGATCAGCGATTAAATGAACGCTCTTTTCGGGAGCGAAGTGAACGTCGTTATGCGGAGAAGTACGAAAATAAATAATGAAAATCAGATAGGAGGTATCTCGAAGATACCTCCTATCTAAAAATAAAATTATCATGGAAACCTTACTTGTAGATGGACTCGGTTGGATCGGTTCGATATTATTAATTGCCGCTTATGTATTGGTAAGTAAAAATAAGATTACGGCACAACAGTCTGTTTATCAGCTACTGAATTTATTTGGTAGTTTACTATTAATCGTGAATACCGTTTACTACGGCGCGTATCCGTCAGCTGCGGTCAACGTGATTTGGGTATTTATCGGTCTATTCTTTTTTATAAAAATCGCTCAGAAAAACTAAAGAACCAAAAAAAATGAAGCATCAATTTATCGATTTGAGCCATACCATCGA
>JBGCES010000661.1:0-10067 GCA_045106545.1 Saprospiraceae bacterium | reverse complement strand
CAACTTGAAATTCCAAACGAAGATGAATTCATACAAATGAGTTTGCTACTTTTCTATGATGCCGCAGAAATAGGAACAATTGAACCATTTAACAGCTGGTCGGTAGAAAGCGAAAATTTAAGCGATTGGAAAGTTCTGATTAAAAAGTCAGTGGGTTATTTGAAGTCTAAAAATATAGAACCCCAAAGATTTGAAATTGAATCAGGTGTAACTTAGTAACTAATCGCTTTTACTTTTTGGTAATCAACATATACAAAACGAAAATTGGATGTAAACGAGCTATATCGGAGCACCCAACTCAAAACTCGTCACCCAAAACTCAAAACTTTACATCATGAATAAAGGATGTCTTATCGCCGCTGTTGCGGTTTTAGTATTGGCCTCACTTGGCTTAGGTTACTATTTTTATCAACAAAATTCCTCTGATCCTGAAGTGTACGAAACGGCGAAGCCGACCGTAGAGGATATTATCAAGAAAACAGTTGCGACGGGGTCGATTAAGCCGCGTCAGGAGGTTTTAATCAAGCCACAAGTTTCGGGCGTAGTGGATGAACTCTACGTAGAAGCAGGTGAAATGGTGACAAAAGGACAGAAATTAGCTAAAATCAAATTGATTCCTAGCGAAGTGAATATCAATAACGCGCGTTCTAATGTAGAACTAACACGCATTCGCTACGATGAAGCCCAACGTGAATTGGCGCGGCAGAAGGAAGTTTTTGGTAAAAAGCTGGACGTGGAAACGGCGCGGGTGAATTACGAAAATGCTAAACGCGAGGAAGAACGCCAAAAGCAATTACTAGCAGAAGGCGTTATTTCTGAACAAGAATATCAACGCTTTGAAGTTGATTTAGGTATCAATAAAGCTGCGTATGATAATTCATTGATCGTAGCAACGAATAGCTTGAAGCAATTCGAGGCGACCGTAGATATTCGTAAACAAGAAATGGATGCGGCGATTAATAATTTGCAATTATTACGCGAAGGCGCATCGCGCAATTCCCGCCAAGTAGCAAACGTCGTGACTTCTACCATCAATGGAATGGTACTCGACGTTCCCGTAAAAGCAGGTTTTTCCGTCATCGAACGGAATAATTTTAACGAGGGAACGACTATCGCATCGGTAGCGGATATGAATTCGCTGATTTTTGAAGGAAACGTGGATGAGTCGGATGTTGGTAAATTAAAAGAGGGTATTCCGTTGGTATTGACCGTTGGAGCGATTGCCGATGAATCGTTTGATGCGACCCTAGAGTTTATTTCGCCGAAAGGTGAAGATGAAGAAGGAACAGTCAAATTTGAAGTTCGTGCTGCCGTAAAACCATCGGAAGACATTTTCCTTCGCGCAGGTTATAGTGCTAATGCTGACATTATCCTCGACCGCCGTGAGGATGTGATTGCGATCAAAGAACGCGACGTAATTTTTGAGGGCGATACCACTTACGTGGAAATAGAAACTGGTGAGCAAGAATTTGAAAAGCGTACTGTAGAATTAGGCGTTTCGGATGGCATTATGGTAGAGGTGAAAAGTGGAATTGATACAACGATGGCGGTGAAAGTGCTGAAGAAAAGTTAGTAGAAATTGGATTTTACAAAAGGCATAAAAATTAGAAAAGGTCAGGCAGTGCTTGACCTTTTTTAGTTGAACAAACGCCTATTATCTCTCGGTTTTACTGTTGGTATTTAAACACTTTTCGATAAACATCGCTTTCTATTTCTTGATAATTTTTCCAAAAGGAAGTAGGCATTTCAGGTAGTTTTTCTTTCGTGGTAAAAATCAAAATATCGAATTTATCCATAGCTGTTAATTGATGATAATCCACGCTACTTCGTTGCGTCATTTTAATCGTTGGTGGCGGCGATTGCTCCAAATGATAGTAAGTCAAAAAAGGCTTGATAGATTCATTATTGATAAAATAAGAACGATTTCCGCTCTTGCTCAATTGAATGGCAGTACGTTGACAACTTACCGTATTTTGGTAAATACCTGACCAGTAGGCACTGTTGTTTTGAAAGTAAATGAATAATATAGTTAGTAGAGGAATTGGTATAATTGTTATCCATTTCGATTGGATAGAAATCGCGAATTGATGTAATAACCAACCGCCATTGATACTCAGCGGGACGCAAATAAAAATCCAAGTGCGTTCGGGAATGGCTACGCTTTGCAGCGAAAACGCAATAATCGGTAATAGCAAGCTAGTCCAAGTGAGATAACTCAAAAACCTATAGCGTCTTTTATTAAAAAAGTAACTACTACAAACAAGCGCATTCAAAAATAATAGCACTCCCCACAGCTGATTTGCACCTAAAAAACGTAGCACTTTCAGCATATATTCAGCCGTTTTTGACCACCACATTAGTGGCGTACTCATTACGATAGTTACTAATTGGTCACTCAAATTACCAAAACTGCCATATATCAAGTAAATCGGACTGTATAAAATTACCACGACTATCGCGATGAATAAGCTGATTTTAATCAACTGCCACCAATCATTCCAGTGTCGATAAGTCAACAGAAAAGTGCCACCTAAAATAGCATAAGCGTACAAAAAAGTCGGAATCGTATAGAATCCAGCAATGCCGCTCAGTGTGAAAATTACTAGGCTAGCTTTCCGCCAGTGTGCTACCTTGTAGTAAGACAAAGTGAGCAAATTAATTAGAAAAAAGAGTAATAGCAACTGATAGCCACGACCATAAGTGGCGTAAAACGCGATAGGCAATGCAAAGGCAAATAGTATCGTTCCCCAGATCGCACTTTTACGATTAATCAATCGGCAGTGCAGTAACCAAAATATTAAAATATTGAGTGGATAAACTAGCGCATTTAACCAACGCAATGACCATAAATCAGCGCAACCAACGAAATGACTCAAGGAAGTGAGAAAGGAAAATAAAATGTGATTATTGGGTGCAGGGTAAATAACTAACGATATAAATGGCAACTGTCGCGTAAAATAGAGAAACGTCCAGATTTCGTCGTACAAAAAAGGATAGCTTGCGCAACGCCAAATGTTCAAGATGGTACTCAGCGCGAGTATGAAAATTAGAATACGTTTTTCGAGGATCGGAAGTGTAGAAAATTGCTGATAAATGGCAGTCGAAATTCGTTTTATTGCAGTGCTGAACTCTTTGAATTGACTAGAATAACGTGGATATTTCCACCATAAAAAGGTTAAAACTACAACGGACATTATCGGGAGTAACCAGACTAAATTTTGTAATAAGCTGAATCGATCAGCAGGTAAAATGCGCTCAAAAGTAGCGCGCAAATGGGGCTGATTAAATTGCTCTAATATGTAGTTGGTAAAAGTCGGATAGTCGAATTGAGTGAACCACCACGCTAATAGCAGCAGTAATGCGAGCAGCGCTCCGCCTAGTCCGAAGATACCAATTTTTAATATTCGTTGTAAGCGCATTACGGGTTTCTATTTTTTCCAGTATTGTTGTATGACCGCCTCTGTCGCCTTATTATTAGGCGTAAAACTAGTATTGTCTTTACCTTGATAATCTAGATAAGTAGGAAACTTCCACCAATAAATTCCTTCACACCAAGCTTCATTTTTAATAGATTCATAGACAACTTCGTAAGCCACTTTTTGGTGCATTTCATTCGCATTTGCGCCATTGGCTTCGGCATGCGGATTTTTCCAAGGCGTATCAATACTACGAAAACCGATTTCGGTAAAAAGTAGTGGTTTATTGTATTGAGTCGTCACCTTTTCAATTTTCTTTTTGATCGCTGCGAAACCGTTCATTAAGTCTTTTTGGGTTGGATTATCCGCTTTACTCAAGGGGTAATAGCAATTCAAACCAATATAATCCAATTCTTTCCAAAAGTTAACGTTCTGAAACTCTTCGCCCCAGTTGGCTGCGTACGTTAAATAGCCGCTATAGACACCGCGAATTTGCTGAATCAAGTGTCGCCACAATTCAGGATTCTGAGTAGTTGCATTGACAAATTCTACACCGAGACAAAAGATTTCCATTTCGTGAATTTCTGCAAGTAAAGCATAGTGTAAAATCCAATCGTGGTAATAGTTCATCCACTGTTGCCAGTCTTCTTTATTTGCCATTTCGATACTACCTGGCCACTCGCCCCGACCAAGCCAAATCTGTGGTTTGAGCATGGTAGTTTGTCCTAGTTGCCGTGCCGCATAAGCGGAATGAACAACTGCTTCGTCATTTTCATTTCCAGCGGATTGTACTAATGGAATTGGTGTAGCTTTACGTGGATCGCGTTGGTAAGAATAGGGGACAATTGCGATGGAGTTGACGCCCAAGTTATTCATCTTTTCTAATGACTGCGTAGCCAGTTGCGAACCATATCCATTATAAATACGATAACCTTCGTGAGCGAAATTAAAACCTTTACAAAAAGGCATTTCAGGCTGGCGTTTTTTATCGTCTTGATAATTTAATACCCATTTTTCGAGGTGTTTGTGCCAACCTTTTTCTAATTGGTTTATCTCAATTTCTGTTGGTTGCCAATTTGTATATTTAACTAAAAAGCCAGCTTCTTCCCATTCTAAAATTAAATAATCAACAAAACTTGCTGCGCTGCCGTGTAAGACTAAATCAGACCCGTTTTGGAAATATTCATTATTGAGTAAATTGGTTAGTTTAGGTAAATTTCCTGATGTATAAAGGCGTACTGCCCAATAATGATAACCTTTTCGTTGCCAACGATCCGTTTTATGAATCGCTAACCCACGTTCTAATGCACTTGTTTTTGGCTGCTTTAGCCATTGGCGTAGCCAGTAAATATTTTCCTCACCGAGTTCGTGTTCCCGATAAATTTCATTTAGAACGGTGTGTACTTCATTGGTTTCCAGATTAAAATGTGAACGCTCGGTATTGCCTGTCAGTAAACCCTTGGTTTCGGCAGTAAGGTAGAGGTGTACATTTAATTTATGATTAGGATTCTTTTTGGTTTTAACTCGCGAAAAGGTCAGTATTTCGGAATGATTAGCTTCGAGTTGGGCGGCGTATTCGTTTAATAATAAACTATCTACGGTACAATTCTCACAGAGAAAGCGGTAGTTATCCGTTACCAAAATTTCCGCTCCTGTTTGAGTGAAATCAAAAGCAGGAGTGGCAGTTTTCCAGTTTGTTTCATTAAAATTACCGACCAAAACACGTCGATTGTTTTCATAAATTTCGTAACCAAAACTATCAACCAATCGCCAACCACCCTGCCGCTGCAAATGATGGATTAAAGCAATAATCGCTTCATCAGAACGCCCAGTCATCAGACTCATTGGTAGTTGTGCGTTATTTGGATTGGGATAAACGGAGGTCGTAATGACTACATCTTCTTTATTCGATTGATATTGATCATTGCCGATGTGATCGGAGGAAACGGTTAGTGGTAATTCAGGTAATAACTCCTTAATAATGGGATTAGATTTCGGTGTTCCCAATAGGTAAAAAATGGTTTGTTGTAAATCCTCTTTTTTTACTTCATTAGAAGGCAATAAGTTAATCTTCAGCCAGCGAGAATTAGAAGCTATTTGTTCCAGCAATGGTTGATATTCAGGAATAGCTGCGGGATAAATTAACGTGATAGCTCGTTGTTCATAAATTTTCTTAAACAGCGTTTCGCGATTGTTTTTATTTGGTTGCTCAGCGGTAGAAGAAGTCAAAGCAGCTTGCAGAGGGGAAGCTGGTTGATGACATTGCATAGCAGTTAGTAATATAAAAAAGCACCAAACTGGAACAAATTTGCAAAGGATAGAAAACATAGGAGAAATTAAGGCACGCCGAAATAATAAATGTGATTTAAACCTAAAATAAACAAATCTTGTATGAAAATTGCACCAAAGTAGCTACTTTTTTTTGTTACTAAACTTCCATGAACAGTACTAAGCCTTTTTTTGTAGCAAAAAATATTTATTTTAAAAATATAAATGTTTTAAGGTACACTTTTTGCATTTTCGCCACTTGGTTGACTATTTTTAGTATAAAGTTATCTGTCCCACGTAAGACATTTACTAATAAAATGCTACATTTGTAATTAGAAGCTGAATTACATAAATCAACTTTTAGTTTTAGAGTAACCTTAGATTAGAGCAAACAAGATTTTACTGAATATTTTGACCTTTTGTGGTGCTATGCCACGTTGAACAGTATTTACGAATTATAATCCAAAACATGACTTTGTAATGAATCAGAACTTCTACCCGCTGATCTTGCTATTAGTAGTTCTACTTTATGCCGCTTGTACTCAAGACACCATTCCCACTTTCACAGATACTGATCGGGAACTACGTCGAACTATACAAACCTTATCTCCCACTGGCAAATTAGACCACTATGTCCTTCCGGATAGCGATGATTTCGCTAATATTCCGCAAGACCCGCGCAATCCAATATCACAGGAAAAAGTTGAACTTGGGAAAATGCTTTTCTTCGAGACTGGTCTCGCATTGGGCTCTGCTTACAATGTCGGACGAGGAACCTATTCGTGCGCTACCTGCCATTTACCAGACAAAGGATTTATGCCTGGAAGTGTGCAAGGAATCGCAGATGGAGGTTTAGGTATGGCAGATAGTCGTACCAAATTTAACAGTTATGAACCACATGAATTAGATGTACAAGGAGCACGACCGTTAAATTTAATGAACGTAGCTTATGTGACTAATACGACTTGGAGTGGAAAATTTGGCGCGACCGACGCCAATTTAGGAACTGAACACCTGTGGGGTGTAGATGATCCTTCTACTGAAATCAATCACTCTGGTCTAGCAGCACTAGAGGCTCAAAATATTGAAGGACTGGAATTGCATCGGATGATTATTAATAAGGCGGTATTGGATGCTTATGGTTACACACCACTTTTCGATGCGGCTCTACCAGATTTGACAGAAGAGGAACGTTATGGTAAAATCGGTGCTAGTTTTGCTATTTCTGCGTATTTACGTCAGCTACTAGCCAACGAAGCACCTTATCAAAAGTGGTTAAAGGGGAATCCAGATGCTATGACAGATCAGCAAAAACGTGGTGCGCAGTTATTCTATGGAAAAGCAGTTTGTTATACTTGTCACTCTGGTCCATCTTTAAGTCATACTGATTTTTATGCAGTGGGTGTACGTGATTTGTACCAGACCGGCGAAGCATTTAATACAGATAGTACGGATAAACGAAATTTTGGACGTGGTGGATTTACTTTGGAACAAGAAGATATGTTCAAATTTAAGATTCCAAGTATCTACAATATGAAAAATTCGCCATTTTATTTTCATGGAAGTAGTAAAAATTCCCTACGAGATGTAGTGGAGTATTTTAATAATGCCATTCCTGAAAACCCGAATGTGCCTCGGGAAAATTTAGCACCACAATTCCAACCACTAAATCTGACCGATATTGAGATTGATGATTTAACGGAGTTTATTACTAATGGTTTGTACGATCCTAATTTGGAACGATATGTACCAACTGAGGTTTTATCTGGAAACTGTTTTCCAAATGCGGATCCGTTATCAAAAGCAGCGCTAGATTGTAACTAAAAGCAGTTCTACGCGTAGGTGAGTTATCAAAAAAAGCAACTTAAATATGTTTATTTTTTAATGCGTATTTTGTTACTTTTTGAACAGTTCGCGTCTTAATATTGAAATTAAGGTTAACAGAAGAGTTAATCTATTAGAACGCATACAAGTGCTTAATTATTTTTGTTTGTAAAAATATAATTTTATAAAACACTGATAATCATCGAACAAGAAGGAAATAATATAGTTGTAAAGTTGTCAATGGCACGGAGTTAAATCTCACATGAGTAGTAGATTGATTTGGCGAGAAAGACAATAAAGATATGTAAAGCTCTGCTTTGGCTTAATTTTTGACTTACAATTACTAACTGTTCCCCTCTTTAATAGCAGTTCGTTTAACGAAGTATTTAAATCAATTGTGCTTAACGAATACGAAACGTCATTTAGTTTACATTTCATTCACAATTGAGCTTAAATTTGTGTTAAAAAACTTCAAATAATTTAGATTGCGGACATTATTCCGCTAATTTGTATTAGAAATCACAACACAGATAAGAATTCTGTCTGATTTCATTTCTACCATTCTTTATTTCTCTTCATCAAAAAATTAATTGTTTATAAGCGTCAAACTTCTACACTAAATTTTAACTACATCATTGGTTATTTTTTTCTAAACGTTAAAAACAGTTTAGCTATGCAAGTTACGCCGCTTAATGCTAACGGTCAGGATACGACCGATCAACAATTAATTTTATCTTATCTAGACGGAAACGAACGCGCTTTTGAAACATTATTGATGCGTCACCGTCAAAAAATCTACACGCAAATTTATCTTTTTGTAAAAGACGAGAGTCTAGCAGAAGATATATTCCAAGAAGTATTTATCAAGATTATTGATACTTTGCGTAAAGGCAAATACAACCATGAAGGTAAATTCCTTCAGTGGGCAATGCGTATTTCCTATAATATGTGTGTGGACTATTTCCGTCGCAACAAACGTCGCCCAAAGGTGTCTCCAACAGAGACTTTTGATATTTTTGATGTATTGAAATCTACGGATGATAATGCAGAGCAAAGTATCATTAAATCACAAACGCACAATAAAATTCGTCGTTTGGTAGATATGTTGCCCGCAGAACAACGCGAAGTAGTGATCTTACGTCACTATGCAGATATGTCTTTTAAAGAAATTGCGAAATTGACGCGCGTGAGTATCAATACGGCTTTGGGTCGGATGCGTTACGCTTTGATCAATATTCGTAAAATGATTGAAGAGAAAGATATTGTTTTGCAGTAATAACTGCTCAGAAAACACTAAAACTGTACTGATAAATAGCGGTGTTAAATCCCTTGAACCGTGTTTGTCCTATTTGAACTATTAACGTCCTGAGCGGCGTATCGAACATAAATATCCAAAACAACGACGCGCGTCAGATAGATCATCTGACGCGCGTTTTTTCGTAAATTTTGAAGTGTTGAAAACACTTGTGCTTCTTCCAAACGATGGGTTTCAACCCATCTCCACAAAATCCGTCACTCGCCGAATCACATCTGGATTTTTCATAACTACAAAATGCCCATAACCATCCGTTACTAGTAAATTGGCAATATCCCAATCCTTCGCAATCCGTTCGCCACTGGAAAACGGCACATCATCATCTTGACGGTCGTGTACCACGAGCACTCGTTTAAAAGGGAGATTAGGACGAAATTTCTCAATTCTAAACTCACTAATGTCACGCCCCACGAGTTTCGCCAAATTTTTACGAAAACGCGCTGCTACTCCTGCTGGTACATTGAATGCCTTGCTCACATTTTCAAATGGCACTTCTACGGAGTAAGGTGTACCAACGTAAACCATGGTTTTTACCTTGATGTCTGTAGCAAGTTCCGCCAAAGCGTAAGAGGAAGAAGCACCGCCAAACGAATGGCAAATCAGTGCTTCTACCTCGCCTAAATGTCGAATCATTGCGATAATTGCTCCACCAAAGTCTGGCAGATCAGTTTGCGTACCTTCCGAATCACCGTGCGCTGGTCCATCCATTGCCACTACCCGAAATCCTTTTTTTAATAAATCAGGTACGAAAGAACGTAATGCCGTTCCACGGGATTCCCAACCATGAATTAATAGTGCGATGCGATCTCCATCACCCCACTCGTAGCCTTTTAGCATCCGATCACCATACAGCACTTCAAAAACTTGTGCTTGTTCCAGTATTTCGTCTGACCTTTTATGACGAGCTCGGATACGCGGTGTGCGAAATTTATCAAATAATAAATCGCCTGCTTGATTAGGGAACAATCGCCCTAAGGTCTGAAAGCCAAAACGAATAAACCGCAATGAAAAGGGGACTTTCACTGGTTTAGGACGATATTTTGGGTAGTCAGATTGAAGTATTTCTGTATTTTGAATAGCCGTCGGCATAGTTTAGTTTTTAGTTTTAGACCGATTGGTTTGTGAGGTTAAAGGATCGGATACCTCAAAGGTATCCGATTCTTATATGGTTAAGAGCTATGCTTTACAATCCTCAATCATGCGCAGCAGTTGCCGCGAAACTGGATTAAAATAACTATTATCTT
>JBGCES010000660.1:0-5284 GCA_045106545.1 Saprospiraceae bacterium | reverse complement strand
GCTGGAATCCAGATAAAGTTAAGGTTGTAATAAAGTTTATAAGTGACCTCTTCGCCTACTTGAAAAGCATCGTTTTCCATCGCACAAGCATCAGCGAAAGCGGGCGGATTGACTGGCGGAGCAACTCGCGGAAATGCATTGACTACAAACGTGCCAATTAATACTAAACTGCTGATTATCAATTTTTTATAAAATTGAATGGAAGAGGTTTTATTTAGAAGATGATTTGTTTTCTTTGCCATAGCCTAAAGATTTTAGGACATTGATTTTGGTAATAAAGAACGCTCCTATTAACGCTGGGAGGGTCAGGTTTATTACAAAAAGACTAAAACTGGCAGCGAGTATATTTAGCGAAAGCGCACTAAAAATACCCCACACGCCTAATGCGATTTCGCCCCGAGCTAATAAACCAACTACGGGAGGTAGGGGAATGCTAGTTTGTAATAAAAATATAGTTGCTATTCCTGAAATTGCTGCTGCAAATGGTACTTCAATACCAAAAAAATGCAGCATCAAAAAGTATTGAAAGGAATAAGTTAAATAGCGAAATAACGAAAAGAGTAACGCAATAAAAAGCTGCTGATGATTATAATGCAATAGCACTTTTAAATCTTTAAAGCGCTTTTTGAACCAATTATAATAAGGGAGTTTTTGTGCGAGTGGAATTAGTTTTTTTAAATTAAAAAAGCCATAAATCAATATTCCAACTAAAATAACCCCACCTGCCAGCATCCATTCTACGCCCTTAAAGTCAGCTTGCACGAAGTTGAATACAAAATAAATCGCTCCTAAAAAACCAACAGATAGCAAGACAATTAATTGACTCAAACTTCCAACCATCGTAGCGACAACTGCCTTCCAATTATTTTCTGGTTTGACCAATAGCACGCGTCCACCGACTTCGCCGATGCGATTGGGGGTAAAGAGTGAAACGGTAATTCCTGCTAAAATTGAACGGTAGGTTTGCCAAAAATTTAAATCGGAAAAATCTCGAATTAGAGTGCGGAATTTGTAAGTTTCGAATCCCCAATTGATGGGGACGAGTAGAATAACGATAAGTAAATAAGGAAGGTGAGCAGTAGTGAAACGAGATTTAAAAGTTAGCCATAAATCAAACGCGTTTTCGCGAGCGAATACTTGAAAATAAATAGCGACTAAGAGCAACGCTACGATGAGTATTTTTATTAAAATATTCATCTCGCGACTGCGTAGCCATTTTTTTAAATACCTTTTTATGGAAATGTTTAGAACGCACAAGTCGGAAACGGTTTTGGACTGGTAGTAAAGGCTTTAGCCTTTCCCGTCAAAGCCCTTTAGGGCTGCTCTCACACAACGCTCAAAGACGTTACTACCATAACAGTTTAATGATTTTTTAATATTACAAAGTTAGTGCATTTGCTTGTAATTCACTGGAGAAACCCATTTCTATAGAAATAAGCAAGTAAACGCTCGCCAATTTCGCGACATATTTTTCGTTTTGTAAATAACTTACTAATCATTTTTAGCAAATACGTGTTACATTTTTCTATAAAAATGAAGAGGATTTGTCAAAGAACAAAAATAAGTGGATAGAGATAGGGTAAGGTATTCAATTTTTCATCTACCAATAGACAACCTTCGACCAAAAAAGGTCGCCTTTAATGGGAATAGCTGCACATTTGCCAGCAAAAATCGAAATAATGCTAACTGAGTTACAACTCGACTATATTTCACTAGCTGAACTTTCGGAAAGTTCTACTACCTATTACTTAAAACAAAAAAGTCAGAAAAAAGCTATGTCAACATTTACTCTACGGCTATTTAGCCTATTGATACTGCTGTCTGGTTTCGCCAATGTCGCTTTCGCGCAAACAGGAGAAATCACGGTCAGTGGTAAACTATCCGAAGCCGAAACGGGCGAAACCATCATCGGTGCCACCGTTGCCGTTCCTAGTCTGAGCGCAGGAACGACCACTAATGCCTACGGCTTTTATTCCCTTTCTATTCCACAAAGTGACGAAGAAATTACGATCATTTTTTCTTACGTCGGCAGTCAATCACAGGAACGCAACATCGTTCCTAATCAAGATGTGGCGCTGAATATTGAACTCGGAACGGGCTTAGAACTCGAAGAAGTGGTCGTTAAAGCCAACTCTTTTGAGGAGCAATTAAATTCCACGCAGATGAGTGTGGAACAAATCACGGCACGTGAAGCTAAGTTACTGCCTGCTTTTCTGGGGGAGGTAGATGTTTTAAAAACGATTCAACTGAAACCAGGTATTCCATCAGGTTCGGAAGGAAGTACGGGATTGTTTGTGCGCGGTGGTGGTTCGGATCAGAACTTGATTGTTTTGGATGAGGCATTGGTTTATAACCCTAATCACTTATTTGGTTTTTTCAGTACGTTTAATGCCGATGCGGTGAAGGATTTAAAATTGTACAAAGGTGGATTTCCAGCGCAGTATGGTGGACGTTTGTCGTCAGTGATTGACGTGAAGTTAAAAGAAGGGAATAATAAAAAATATAGCGCAGCGGGTGGAATTGGACTGATTTCATCGCGTTTGACCGTGGAAGGACCGATTCAAAAAAATAAGAGTTCTTTTATCGTTTCGGGACGACGGACATACGTCGATATTTTTACCAATGCGATTAATCGGGGGAATAAAAAGGCATTCGAAGATGGCGAACGAGAAGATTTTACACAGATTCCCGCTTACTTTTTTTATGATTTAAATACCAAAGTGAATTTCCAACTGGGGGAAAAAGATCGCCTGTTTGTGAGTGGTTATTTTGGACGGGATGAATTTAACTTTGAAGATGATTTTTTCAATTTTAAATTTAACTGGGGAAATGCGACTGGAACGACGCGCTGGAATCATATTTTTAATAATAAACTGTTTGCTAATACGACCTTCACTTTTTCTGATTATCAATATAATATTACGAATGAAGTGACGGGTTTCTCGTTTGATTTGGGTTCAAAAATCCGCGACTCAAATTTGAAAACAGATTTTTATTATAACCTTAATAATCGCCACGAAATTCGTTTTGGTGCGGCAGCAACCTATCACCAATTTGAGGTAGGGCGTTTGAAAGCGGGAAGTGATGATGGTTCGGTTTCTTTTTCGGGAGGAGATGATTTTGATGGGACGGAATTTGGCATTTATGCCTCCGACGATTTTAAAGTGAATGACAAATTGACGATGAATTACGGTTTGCGTTTATCGGGATTTTCGAATGATGGGAAGACCTATTTTGGCGTTGAGCCACGATTTGCGACCAATTATAAAGTCAACGATCGCTTCTCACTAAAAGGAAGTTATGCGCGCATGATGCAGTATGTGCATTTGATTTCTAATACAGGAATCGCTTTGCCAACGGATATTTGGTATCCATCTACGCAAAATGTAAAGCCGCAAATTTCCGATCAAGTCGCGATCGGCGGCTCTTACCTAATCGGTCGTGATTGGTTTATTACTAATGAATATTACTATAAAAATCTACAGAATCAGGTTGATTTCATTGATGGCGCACAGCTTTTTGCTAACGAAAAACTGGAAGAAGAATTCGCCTTTGGTCGCGGCTACGCTTACGGAATGGAACTGGGCGTAGAAAAGAAAGAAGGTCGCTTGACGGGTTGGATGGGTTATACTTTGGCGTGGGTACGGCGGGGTGATTTCCGTGGTATCAAACGCGACATTATGGATGGTCGGTATTTCCGTCCGAACTACGATCGTCGTCACGATATTTCACTGGTTTTACTATATGAATTGAGTAAGAAAATTACGGTAACTGCGACTTACGTTTACGGCTCAGGTGATTTAGCTTGGTTGCCAGGTGGACGATTTACTTTCCAAGATATTTATGGTGCTTCTACGCAGCCCGTCGTTCCCATTTTTGGAGATCGGAACAATTATCGGTTACCTTCTTTCCAAAGAATGGACGTGGGCGTTGTTTTCAAATTTGAACCGAAGTGGGGTGAAAGTGATTTGACCGTCAGTGTGTTTAATGCGCTCGATCGACGCAATGCGTTCTTCCTCTTTTTAGAACCAGAATTTGCCGAAGGAACGGACACGGAAGGAAATTTAATTCAATTTCCCGAACGCGTAGCCGCCAAGCAGGTTTCGCTATTCCCAATTTTACCATCGGTAACGTACAATTTTAAATTTTAGAATCACCAGCCCGTGGAGACGTTTGAAAAAACGTCTAAGAGTTTTTCTAAATTCAAAATACACATTAGACGTTTTTTCAAACGTCTCTACCAAAAAATAAATATTATGCTCAAGCAGTATATTCTATATTCTATCGCCATTATTTTTTCATTAGCTGCCTGTAATTTAGAACAGGAAATCGACTTGCAATTGCCTGAATACAATGCGCAAGTAGCAGTGGAATGTTACTTAGAACCAGGTGAACCATTCACGGTATTATTAACGCGTAGTGCGGGCTATTTCGACGCATTTCCGACTTTAGACGAAAGTCTGGTAGAAAATTTATTGGAACAAGATGCAGAAGTTTCGATCACTCTGGATACAACTACTTATGTCTTAGAAAACGAAATTGGCTTCAATGTTTTCACAGGGAAAATTTATAATTATAGTAATGGTATCATTGTTCCTGAAAATTATGATGACGATTTTGTATTAAATATTACAACCAAAGATGGTGAAACCATCACCTCAACTACGCAGTTACTAACGCCTGTAGTAACGGATAGTATCGTGGTTGAATTTGATGAAAACATAGACACCCTCGCGCGCTTATTGTCCTACTTTTCGGATGATCCGACGCAAGAAAACTGGTATCGACGGATGGTACATAAAGGGACATTGGATAGTTTAGAATTTGAATTTGCGTTGAACGATCAGTTCGTTGATGATGGGAATTTAGTTTTTGGAACAGGTTTCGACTATGTGGAAGGAGATACAATTTTTAGCACATTATTCCATATTACGGAAGAGTATCACGACTTTTTGGAAAGTATCGGTGGGGCGTTAGATGCGAATGGAAATCCATTTGGTCAACCGAGTTCGATTCTTTCTAATGTAACAGGAACGGCAGATCCGATTGGTATCTTTACGGGCTTGGCTAGAGAAACAGAACTGGTGATAATACAGAAGTAAAAGCGAATGATTTTTGCTAGTTTTGTTGGTAAGTAGTTAAAGTGAAATAATCGTCATTTTTGACTGAGGCTATTTTTGTGCTAGACAAGGCAAAAAACGTAGTCGTAGTCTTTTTACGACGAGGCTTTTTAACGATGTATAGTGCAAAAAGAGACCGTCACAAAATGTGTCGATTATTTTAG
>JBGCES010000066.1:0-8061 GCA_045106545.1 Saprospiraceae bacterium | reverse complement strand
CATTTTCTCGCCCCCAAACGGGTGACGTTTACTTCGATTTGCTCCGTTCCATTGCAGGTCAGCAACTTTCCGTAAAAGCGGCAAAGACAATTTTTGGACGTTTTGAAAATTTATTTGAAGCAGGTTATCCGCATCCAGACGAAGTGTTAGCTTTAGAACTCGAAGCCTTACGTGGTGTAGGTTTTTCGCGTCAGAAATCAGGTTACATCCAAAATGTGGCGCAATTTTTTAAAGAAAACCAATTAGAAACCAAGGATTGGTCGGAAATGAATAATGAAGAAATCGTTACTTATTTAAGTCAAATCAAAGGTGTGGGCAAATGGACAGTACAGATGATTTTGATGTTTAGTGTACAACGCTGGGACGTACTGCCTGTGGACGATTTGGGTATTCAAAATGCAATGATTGATTTGTATCAAATCGAAGAACGTGGACGAAATTTGAAAAAACGCATGGTAGAGATTGCGACAGATTGGCAGCCTTATCGATCGGTGGCGTGTTTTTATTTGTGGCGATATAAGGATAATATGATGGCGTAATGGAGCACAGGTTTTCAACCTGTGGTAAACAACTTTCAATAAAAAATGAAAATTAAAACCCACTTCTCAAAACTAGATAATCCTTACCTTTGTTCAATAAGCAAACGATGGAAAATCTAACTTCCAACGTCTAATTTTTAATCTCTTTGCAATATGAATACCAGCGATTTATTACAACGCGCCCTGAATTTCGAGTGGCTGACTGCCGAGGAAGGCGTATATTTATTTGAAAACGCAACGACGGCAGAGTTAATGTACGTCGGTAACGAAATGCGACAGCATCACGTACCGGGCAATACTGTTACGTGGATTATTGATCGCAACTCGAACACGACTAACGTTTGTATTGCCAATTGTAAATTTTGCAATTTCTACCGTCGCCCAGGACACGATGAAGCCTATACAACGACGATTGAAGAATATAAAAAGAAGATTGAGGAGACCTTCGCTTTTGGTGGCGAACAATTACTGCTGCAAGGTGGTCACCATCCCGATTTGGGTTTGCAATATTACGTGGATTTGTTTAGTGAGTTGAAGGAATTATATCCCAATTTAAAACTCCACGCACTCGGACCACCCGAAATTGCGCACATTACCAAATTGGAAAAATCGACGCATACCGAAGTGCTAAAAGCCTTGAAGGAAGCAGGTTTGGACTCGTTGCCTGGTGCGGGTGCAGAAATTCTGAGCGACCGCGTACGCCGTTTGATTTCTAAAGGAAAATGTGGCGGCAAAGAATGGTTAGATGTGATGCGCGCCGCCCACCAATTACACTTGACGACTTCGGCGACAATGATGTTCGGTCACATCGAAACCAACTTAGAACGGATGCAACATTACGTGGATTTACGTCAAGTACAATCTGAAAAACCTGCGGATGCTAATGGTTTCTTAGCTTTCATTCCGTGGCCGTTTATGGACGAAGACACCATTTTAAAACGCATCAAGCGCGCTCGTAATACTTGTACGGGTGACGAATATATCCGCATGATCGCCATGAGTCGCATTATGCTACCTAACGTGGTAAATATTCAAGCGTCTTGGCTGACCGTCGGGAAACAAGTCGCGCAAGTTTGTTTGCACAGCGGCGCGAATGATTTTGGTAGCATTATGATTGAAGAAAATGTCGTTTCGGCGGCGGGTGCAAACTTCCGTTTTACAGCAGATGGCATTCAGGATGCGATTCGGGATGCGGGTTTTGTACCGCAGTTGCGGACACAGCAATATGAATATCGGGAGTTACCTGCGCATATTGTGCAGCAGGAATTGGATAAGGCGACGATGGTGGTGGATTAGAATTAACGCGTAACGTTTAACTGTTAACGAGTAACTACCTGTGATGTGAACTAGCCAGTTTTGGCTGCAAACACCACATTTAACAGCCAAAACTTAGTGTAAACAATTTGTTCTGGCTGATTAAAATATTCTTTCTCTAAAAAAGAGGTTGTCAATGACGAAATTGGCAACCTCTTTTTTAGAGAAAATCCTACATTTGAGTATTCATTCCAAACTGAAATTTCAATCAAAATGTCCGACTCCACCGTCCACCGTCAACCGTCAACCGTCAACCATACTTCCCTCTACGATCAAATCCAAGAAGCCATTAACTACCTCCGTACCCAAACCGACTGGCAGCCCGAAATCGGCATCATCCTCGGTACGGGTTTAGGTGCATTGGCGGATGAAATTGAGCGTGTAGCGACGATTCCTTATGCACAAATTCCACATTTTGCCCAGAGTACCGTACAAAGTCATAAAGGCGAATTAATTTTTGGAACATTGGCAGGACGCAAAGTAGTAGCGATGGCAGGACGTTTTCATTATTACGAAGGTTATTCGATGCGGCAGGTGACTTTTCCGGTGCGAGTGATGAAGTTTTTGGGGATTGAGCAAATTATTATTTCTAACGTGGCGGGCAGTACCAATCAGCATATTTTCCCAGGCGATATTGTCTTTGTGAAAGACCACATTAACCTGCAACCCGAAAATCCGTTGCGTGGCGAAAATGACGAACGCCTCGGCGTGCGTTTCCCTGATATGATGAAAGTCTATGATCTGGAAATGAATCAACGGGCATTAAAAATTGGGATAGAAAAAGGCATTCGTTGTCACGAAGGCGTTTATGTAGGCTTACAGGGTCCAAACTTAGAAACGCCCGCCGAGTATAATTATCTACACATTATTGGTGGCGATCTAGTGGGTATGTCCACTATTCCCGAAGTGATTGTGGCACAGCACAGCGGCTTGAAAATTTTCGTGCTGTCCATTGTTTCTAATCAGTGCTATCCGAAAGAAATTATTAAAGAAACAACTTTGGAAGAAGTGGTTGCGTTAGCGAATCGGACTGCGCCGAAAATGTGTTTTTTGGTGAAGGAGTTGTTAAAGAATTAAAAAAAGCCGCTGATCTCAACAGAAATCAGCGGCTTTCCTATTCAACCGAATCTCGCTCGCACAGCGTCTCCGACCTGTGCGCTATCCGTTCATTAATTCAACGAGAACCGCACTGTCACCCCACCTCGCGTATTCGTAATCGGGAATGCCGATGAAACGCGCGGAATCCGACGATTGTAATCGAAGAAGAATACTAAAGTCAATTGTTCATTGACTTGATAATCTGCCGATGGACTAATCCGAATGGTGCGCTCTCCACGCGTTGGTTCTTTCGCACCGAGTTTATCAAATTCGTGAAGGAAGGTCACATTATTACCAAAAGAGAAATCAAATTTCATATCTAAATCGCCGATACTTGCCTGATTACCGCCGCCACGTTGATTCGGTCGATTACCCTGTGTTGGTGCTTCTTCATCTACGCGCGGTTTGCGTCCTCTTTTGCCCTTTTTCATAAAAGGAAACTCAAAGTCTTTGATGCGATAAGCAAAACCAACCGTGTATTCCTCCGACTGCGTTTCATTCAAAATACTAGCATCGAAATTCATCGCTAAAGTACGTGCCTTTTTGAAATCTAAATTCAAAGACATATCGTTTTGCAGACGCATATCGAATGCCAATAGTGGCGCAAATTGTTCTTGAATCACTATCTCTGGAATATTGATTCGCGAGTAGAAATTGAACGTACTTCCCTCATTCTGATTATCAAACGGAAGAATTTGTCCATCTTGTAAACCATCCAAAAAGTATTGATTGGTCTGGAAAGAATTAACAGTCAAATTAGAACGATAACCATGTGAAATATTCACACTCTGGAAGAACTGTTTGAAAAATGGCACTTTCGCTAATCCATTATACGTCAATCGCCAGTTAACCCGTGGCAATTCTTTAAACAATATATTTCGTGCGTAATTGTCGCTTATCGGTACAGCTTCCGCATCTTGATCGGTATAAGCTGCAATAAAAGCAGGTAGCAATACGTCCCGCTGATCCTTACCGTACCCTTCGGTAAATCCTTGTCCTGCTTGCTCGTCCTTATCGTGACGACCTTCACCCAAACGACGTGAAATCACGACACGGTTGTCTTCAAAACGGCGGAACAAAGCCGAAATTTCATCATCTGAATCTTGCCAGAAAGTATTCAAGGCAAAGTAAGAAATATCCATTGTTCCCATATCAATCGGCAAGGCTCGCTCAAATTTTGGGACATAAGTTCCTGTGCGATCCCGTTCTTCCTGACGATCACGAATCGGGGTAGGATCTTTATAAAACTCGGTATGATTTTCTGAGAACTGTCGTCCTGCTTCTAAATCCAACCGGAAATCATTGAACGGTTCAATCGTCACTTTCGCATCAATACTTTGATTATAAGTCTGCTGTACGGGCTGATTTAAAAAGACCGTATCTACAATAAAAGATTCCAATCCTTGCTCCACGCGCTGTTGCGACAATGTATATAACCAATCTCGATCCGTACCATAATCGGCTTGATTCAGCGTCCGAATCCGTGGCTGTAAGCCCGCTACGAAATCCCAACCTGGAGATTCAAAACCTTCATTCTGACCAAAAAATTCGGTTTCTGGACGGAAACCAGGTAGTACGGTTCCGAAGTTTTCACTATAATTAAATCGCGCTTTTCGCAACAACATCAGTGGACGAATCGCGATGCGTTCTGCCTTGGATGGTTCACGGTTGGCTTTCTTTTTCTTCTTTTTACTGTTTGGATCTTCTTCTTTTTCTTTCCCTCCACGGTTGCTACGTGACGAGCGATTATTAGAACGACTACGACGTGGTTTGCTATTAATTTTTTTCAAATATTTTGAATAGCCGTACAGTTTTTCAAAATTCAAATCGCCATTAATGGAACGCGTTTGCTGATTTTGAATGACGTTACCTAAACCGACGGTATTCAAAGATGCTGCAGCCCAATTATAATTTCCACTATACTGCGCCTTTACATTGATCCAATCCAAGAATGGGAAATATTTGAATGGCAAAGTATAATTTAAACTCAACTGATGTTGGTAATTTTTCGGACGACCGAAATCACGGATATTGTCTAGAATCACTTCCTTACGAAATTCGGGATCAACAATTTCACCTGTTTCAAAATCTACTTCTTCTGGTTCGTCAATTACTGATTGCGCAGATGCATTAAAGTTGAACTTCAAATTCTTAGTCAAATCCCACTGTACATTATAATTGCGATCCCAAGTGAAAAATTTATTATAAAACGTCTGGAAGGCAGGTTTAAATTCTTCCGTAAAACGGTAAGTCGTCTGCGCAAACTGGCGATCCATCACTGTATTGAAACTAAAAGAATTCGGAATCGGATTGAAGTTCATTTGACTTAAAAACTTCAAATATTTATCCTTCTTAATCACTTTTTTGAGTGGTTCGATGTATTTCACTTGTCGCGAATATGCATAGTCCACCGCTCCGCGATATTCGTCCGTTTCCGCATTTTGAATAATCGGATCGCTTTCCTTGGTTTCGTTATGCGCGTAAGTAAAACTAAAATTGGAAATATCCCACGGCATAGGTTTGCTTTCCGTATTGGTGCGTTCCTTACGTACATTCGTAAAAGCATAAGATTTGATCGTCTGTCGTGTTTGCGCTTGTTCGCGAATAGAATCACGGGTAGCGGCGTTCTCGGCAGTTGCTAGTTTATCAGAAAGCACTACGTCAAAGTCATAAGGATCGTACTCAGGGGTCGTAGCAGTATTAGAATATTGCGCATAAAAAGGCACTTTAATACCGCTATTTTCTGGTAAAAACTTACCCAATTCAATATTAGCAGCTACATCGTAACCTGTTACTGATTCCCGCTGGCGTTCAGAAACGCTTTCTTCCAACGAACCGAAACCAATGGTACTTAAATTACCTGACAAGGTGACATTACCTAAATCTGCCAATTGAATATCCATGCGACTCGTTGCAGCTAGTCCTACGCGTTCATCTAATCCACTCAATCGCAATTCATTTACCCATACTTCCGCACAATAATTATCATCGCGATTATCATCAATATTTCTAATTCCAATCATGATCGACTTAACGTTACCGAGATTGGGATTTCCTTTTACTTTAAGTTGATTACGTTCTTTTCCTTCTTGAGTATCGTTGGCAGAAAATACTTCCGTCAATGGAATATCTTCATTATTACGTACTAATTTCAAATCTAAAAGATCCCGCAGTGGAAAGTCCAATTCATTGGCGACTTTCCAGATTTCTCGTCGCAAGGCTTGATCACTTAGCGATGAAACTAAGAGCGAATCAGAAATCTGCAAGGGTATTTCGTACTCGTAGTAGTTATTATTAAAATCGGAACCTAAACGAACGAAGACTGATATTTCATTATCGGGAAGCTCGGTCTCCTGTAGCGACTCGGCATGGACAAACATCTTAATCCGTTCATAGACCCGCAAGTCTAAATCGACCAGTTTGTAAATCGCTCTTGCATCGCCATTGCCCAGATTACAAGCTTCCAATGCCAAAGACTGTTCGTTTTGTAAAGTATTAAAAACCCCAATACTCTGCTCCCGCTGGATACCTAAAGGTAACACGTAAGGAAACGGCTCTTTCTCACTATTTTGCTCAATGTTGATCGCCGTTACGTCAAAAGTAGTAGCGTTGCGGCTATCCGTAGCCACCAATACACCAGGGTCAGTCAGTGGTTGTTGTACGTAAGTACGCCACTGATTACGCACCAATTCTAAACGGGCAAAACGTAAAGTCGTTTGATCGCGAAACCCATTCAAATACATCCGAATGAAGCGGATAGAACGAAAATCTTGAATACCACCAACACTCTTACGCTGAGTATCCGTTAATGGAATTTTGAAGCGATACCAGTAGCGCGGCTTGCCTCCATAAGTCGTTTCCGTTTGCACTCGATCTACGATATAAGGATTGGAAGATATATCGATCTCATCGCCGTCCCGACGAATCGGCACTTTATATTGCCAATAGGCTTCGGTCGTATTTAAACTATTATCATTATTGATATCCTCTGAATCAGGAATTTGCGTACCTGCCCGTAGATTTAAATCATTACCCGTTGCTGGTGGGCTGTTACCTTCGGTGTGGTTATAATTGTAATAACGATCCCAAACCCCCGCTTCATCATCATAGACATTGTTATTATTATAATAAACATAATTATCTTTAGATGGATCTTGACGAATTTCATTAATAATATTCTGATTCAAACCTTCATTCTGCAATTGGGCTAAATAATCATTGAATATTTCTGCCTCTAAGGTATCGTTTGCTCCATCCAGACCAACATCCTGCGCGATAATACTTGCCTGATCACTGTTATCAAAACCACCATTCGCTCTTGGTGGGCTACTTGGAACGCGCCCCATGGACGTGATTTCAACCTCTGCAGCATTCGCACCTGGCAAGGCGCGTTCAAACATCGGTTTACCATCATATAGAATATCCTCCGAGATATTACCTAAATTAAAGTACAAATCTCCCTCACTACCTACAGGAATATTTTCATCATCCACATCAATAAATGGCGACATCATCCAAAACTGGATCGACTCCACATTTGCCGCTTCAAAATTTTGGGCACCCGTGATTTCACGCATGATACCTGCCCAGCGACTTTCAGGAGCTTTCAATTCACCAGTTGTTTCACTGATACCAGCCGAGTGGATAGTTCCGCGTGGCGTATCATAATTATAAGAACCCCGATCTTTAGGATAATAAGTTAAATCAAAAGTTCGGAAGTTTGCTAACTGATCGGGCGGAATCTGAGCATTACGGAATACTTCAGTCTGCGGTACGCCAGCAGTGTAAGGATTCATTTCTCGATCGGAAACACTTCTTGCACTCTGATCAATACTGTACCAGTTCATATGTGCCCGATTGATATTACTAATTCGATCATTAAAAATATCTCCTTCGGGGAATAGTGGATTGGCATTGCGATCATCGTTCCGAGGCACACTAGCAAGTACCCACTTATTAGCAGGAATCCGTAAGTCAATATTACTTGCACTTCCCTCAAAATCATCAATATAGACCGTACCACCACCGTTGCGATTGCGTTCGGTATCGAAGAATACATTTCCTTCATCATCTACCCTTTCTACTACCGTTTCCTGATTGGTCGCTTTGG
>JBGCES010000659.1:0-10228 GCA_045106545.1 Saprospiraceae bacterium | reverse complement strand
ATGAAGTGTTAATGTGTCCACTACCAAACCAGCCCGTCGGCATGAAATGTAGATTTCCACTGCCATTAGTAACCATACCATAGCCACCACCCCAGCCACCTGAACCTGCCTTCATGACCTAAATTTGATAGCCGCTGGCGTTTGCATTGGGTTTGCACCAAAACTCAATCGTTATCTCAGAAGTCAAATCTAATAAAGGATCGTCCGCTACGGTTACAATATCACCATTGCCGTCATAAGCCAAAGCTGCTCCTGGATTATTACTACAACCATTTTCAAGAGCAACGGTCACTACTCGCGAACTCACACAACCGTTCGCCGCCGTCAAACTGATGTAGTACGTACCAATGGTCACTTGGGTAGGATCGCCTACGGCATTGGTTAAAGCTACGTCCGTAAAGTAGGCTAATGTACCTGCATCACTTCCTGCCGTTACCGCTGCTGCGGTGAGGTCAGCTGTAACCGGAGGACAAATTGCAGCAGGGTTGGTAATTACTAAAGTGGGTAATTCATCTACCTGTACCGTAGAAGCTGCTGCGTTGGTACAGCTACCAACTAAAACACTGATAATATCGCCATCACTTAAAGCATTTTTATTATAAGTATCGCTCGTGCCATTTTGTAAACTTTCGCCGCCATCAACCGTGCCATTTAAGTTAGCATCAGCGAAGAAGTGGTAGTTGCTTTCGGCGGCGGGAGTTGCGGTGAAAGTGATGTTTTCGCCTGTACAAGAGGTACCGCTATTGGTTAGAGCAGGAGTGATGTTGCAGGTAGTACAACTTTGCGAGGGATTACCAATCCAATTAGAGGCAGTTCCCATTAGATCAAAACCAGTTAAAGTACCATTATAATTACCCGTTTTATCGACTAAGGTAGTTTGTCCTGTATTATCTCCGCCTGCCGTCGCGGTTGGATTATTAAAATCATAGTAGGCAATTAAACCAGGGAAATCTCCTGAAAGATGTGCGTCTTTATAGAAATCAATTTCGGCAGCAGAACGAGCGTGATCCCAGAATTTGAGTTCATCAATCTCACCCACATAAGTGGAACCATTGAAACCACATATATTAGGTCCAATCATTAGATCTACCGCATTCGTCAAGTTCGCATTGATATTGCTACTACCGCGCTCTACATTATCAATATAAATTTTAACAAGACCACTTTTCCGCGTAACGGCAATATGGTGAGGATTCCCGTCCGCAACGTTTACCCCGCTAGAAGTTAATCCACTATTCGGTCCTAATCCTGAACCAGAAAAAAGTTCTACTCTAATATCTCCTGAACTTTCTATACGAATATTCCAAAAACTGTTAGTCGCATTACAAGTGACGCGCTTTGAGATGATGTATTTATTACTCGTACTTGTTTTAATTTTCATTTCAATGGAAAAATCGTTTGTGCCGAAGTTTCCTAAAGTGCTTCCAAGATTGACCGCATCATCAGTTCCATTAAGATGAAGCGCCAAAGTATTTTCGTCCGTTTCTCCGTTCCCGTTATCGTCAATTCCGTTTCCGCAAATCTCTACCGTATTGGGATTAATACTAGAATTGTTATCGTTAGCATCTAAGTTATTATTTACAATTGTTCCTGCATCACCACAAGCATATCCATTCGTTCCACCAAAGCCGTCACCGTCATTGTCCACAAAGTTGACCGTATCAAAAATATCAGCAACTACGTTAGATTGTACACCTGTCATAGTGAGATTATTAGGTGTTGCTAATGGATAAGTTGATGAAACTGTATTAGTAAAACCACTCAAACCAGAATTATCGGCCCCCGCTTGACCTTGTTCAAAATCATAATATGCCAATAAATCACTTTCATTTCCTGCTGCTTCACAATAGACATCATCGAAGACTTCAGTAGCCGTACGGGTTACATTCCAAATCTTTACTTTGTCTAAACAGCCTTGAAAGTGTGTGATTAGACCATTTGCTCCTGCACCAAAGGTCAATGGATAGTCCATATTATCATCAGGCGTAGAAGGATAGGATGTTTTCCATTGTTTTGTTTCTACTAAATTTCCATCTAAATATAAATTCAACTCTCGTTCGGAAACATCACGCGTAATCGTTACATGTCGCCAACGATTAACAATCATAGGTGAATGCGTAAAAGTAGAATCGACAGAATCAGTATAACTACCACCATAAATGGAGTGACGATAAAGCACTTGTCCATTATCTAGTCCGATTTCAAATTCTGTCCCATTAAAAACTAAACTTTGTATGCCTGCAATTCTTTCGGGTTTCACCCAAAAACCGACCGTCATATCGCCATCAAGGTATTGACTATTTTGAGCGGCAGTCAAATAATCATCTGTACCATCGAAGTGCATGACGTGAAAACATTCGGCAGCATTATATTCAATGGCTAAAGTACTAGCGGTACTCGTTCCGCAACTATTCGTTGCGCTAACGCTTAATATTCCTCCGCTACCATTGGGCGTTACTGAAATTTCGTTAGTTGTGGAAGTTCCTGTCCAACCGCTAGGTAATGTCCAATTATAAGTGACTGCGCCAGGAATGGGTGGAATTGCATAAGTCAGCGCATTGCTATTGCAGACTACAGGTGAGCCGATAATCTCTTGATTATTTTCAGGTACGGAAGTCGTACAATTTACGGTAAGAATGGCAATCGTCGTTGTATCACGTAGGCAGTCATTTTCAACCACACAGCGATATTGACGATCGTCATGACCAATCGTAGCGGTGAAATTATAAGTAGCCGCGTCAGAATTTTCAATATCAACGAAAGTGGCTCCGCCGTCTACACTTTCTTGCCATAAATATTCAGTCGTGCCGCCACCGCTAGTTACGGCAGTTGTCATGTCAACTGATGCGCCTTCGTTGACTGTTTGAGCGCTAGGTTGAGTCGTAATTTCAATAACTACGGGTGTCGTACTCAATGATTTACTGTCATTATTATTACAAGCGTCAGTTGCCATAACAGTAACATCGCCTGCAATACTTCCAGCGCGGACAAAAGCCATATTATCAAAAGGCGTTATTTCCCAATCACTCGGAACTGTCCATGTCCAAGTTGCTACATCAGGATTGGGAGTGACGTAGTAGGTGTAATAACTATCTGCACAGGGTGCAACTTCGCCAGTCAAATTACTTAAACTCAAAGAACCACAAGTCAAAGTAATTGTAGCAGCATTCGTAATTTTTACATCACAACCGTTGACTAGCTGACAGCTATATTGATAACTACTGTTTACTGTATTTGCAGTGGTAGAATAAGTATCGGCATTAGCTCCACCAATATACTCGAAAGATGTTCCGCCATCTGTACTGACCAACCATTGATAAGAAATATTATTTCCATTTGCTGCTACGCTGAAGGTTGCATTTGCACCATTCGCAACGCTTGCATTGGTTGGATGAGTGTTTATAGTAATATCGCCATTCGTACAAGTTGGGCATTCTTCCACATCTAAATCGGACTGAATCGTAGTTAGACCACCAATCATAGTTCCATCGTTGCTATTAGCAGTGGCGTCAGTGGCGGGGTTATTGGTACAACTACCACAGCTCGTAAGCTGAACGGGATAATATAGTTCCAATCCTGTTTCTGTTCCCGACATCCGACAATATCTGTCATCACTAATTTCCATTTCAGTTCTGCCGATACTCCAAAAACGGATTTCGGTCATTTCACCTTTAAACTTTGCACAATCGGAATTTCCGATAGAGAAAGTAGCGCTATTATTTACCGCATGGGTGGCAGTTTTTGAAAAATCTTCAACCCCATCTACATAAATTTTGAAGTCATTTCCTGTTTTAGCGACAGCTACATGGTGCCAATTTCCATCGTTGACCGTTATACTTCCATCACCAAATACTAGACCTGAGGTACAGGAAGTTGTTGGTCGGGTCACAAATCTTAAAGTACCTATGTTATTGGTTTCCAAGAACCAAGAGTTTTGACAAGTACAACCATCAAATTTTGAAAAGATCGGTGAATAGGTATCCGTTGTCGTTTTTATCCATGCAGAAGCTGTAAAATCTGTTCCATCAAAATTTCCTAAAGTAGTATTGATTTCGATACCATCATCTACACCATCAAACTGAAAAGCAGATGGAGTTTCTACTATTGTTGAGCCATCTTCGATACTAAAATTTTCATCATTTACATCAAAAAAAGTATACCCGCTGCCAATTGCTTCTACTTTAATTCTAGCATCGGAAGTACATATATTATTGGGTAAAGTCACTGATTCAGTACCATCATTTGCCGTAGCAGTAGCTAATACATAATCCCAAGTATAGCCACCATCAATAGATAATTCGATATTGACAGTTTGGGCATTTACATTGGAATTGGTCGTACTCGCAACATCCCAAGTGATAGTTTGCGCCGTTCCTGCCGTTATCGTATTACAAGTATTTTGGGAAGTGACTAAAAATGGACCCGCCGCGTCATCAAAATTAAAATTGATTTCTTTGTAGGTTGTTCCACCTGCGCCTGGATGGTTATCGCGTGCATAAAGCGCGTATTTCATGCCCCGCGCATAATTCGGTAAGCGTTCGTAATCGGAAGTCACATTATTAAGTAGGTTGGGTAAAGTTGGAATAGTACGTTCTGGGGAAGTCACGGGATTATAGACACGATGCATCGGAACATCGCCATTACTACTCGTTGGTACGGTTGCCACAGGCAAACCACCACCGCGATTGGTCTGCTCCCACGAATAAGTAATCAAATCACCATCTGGATCTGTACCGCTTCCGATTAATTTGAATGGTGTTCCAATGGGTAAATAAAAGCCATCAGCAGGAACAGTAATCGTTGGCGGAGTATTACCTGTTGGTAGGGCTTCGCCACAAGTAGCGACGTTGTTTTGATAACCGATCATCTGCTCTTTACTCCAAACGCCAAAGAAAGTCGTGGCACCTGGATTAGGGATATTATTAGAAACCCCGCTATTACTACCACAATTGACGCTGATATAAGACATAATGGTAGTTCCACTACCAAACTCGTTTCCACCATTTACCCCACCGCAATAAGATTGCGTATGTGCAGCAGAGAACTGATGTCCAATTTCGTGACAAGTTATTGCTAAGCTATATAGTTTATTCATAGAAACTTCTTTCTGGTCTGTACAAACTTGCCCCCGCGCACCACAACAACCACCACGCACAAATACAAATCCTAAATCATAGTTTTCATCTCCAATATACTGTTGTAGAATCGTGCGGTTTTCATAAATGGACAAATCTCCACCATTGGTCGTATATGGATCGGTCGCATCGTCCAAAAAGATGATTTCATCCTGATTATCCACTAATAAAAAACGCATCGACATGTCGCGTTCGTAAATCACGTTTACCTGTCCCATAAAATCTACTAGCGCGGTCATCACCTCCATCTTGGTAGTCAGATTATGAAACTGAGCGGTCAACCCTGGAAAGCCGATTGCCATGCGATAAATGAATAGCTCTGAACCAGTATCATATTGGGTATTTGATTTTGCACCATTGGCTGTAGTTACATCATCTGCCGATGATTCAAAAGTACACGTCCACTCTTCGTCTACTACGGCATCTTCGCCACCATAAGAAACATAAGTGTAAGGATCATCGTGGTAGGCTTTACGAATAAATACTTCTCTGTTTTCTACCAAAGAAGAAAAGTAAGCCCCAAACTGATTCGGACTGACCATCATCCGTCCTGAGGCATAAGGATCATCGATTCCTTTTAAAATATAGGTTTTAATATCAGGATACTTCGCAGCCAGTCCCGCTTCCATCATGCTACTTTCCCAAATTTGGAAAGCTTGGAAAGTACCGTTGGGTAGAGGCAATTCCACCGTAGCCGTGGTCGTACTTTTGGTGCTAAATTCAGAGACAGCAGATTTAGAAGTGCGCAACATATCAGCAACCGAAAGTTGAAACATATTTTGCTTACTCAAATCGGGCAACATGGGCATTGCCTCGCTATTGCTTTTGGCTGCATTTTTGGGTAGAGGCTGCCATAGAGAAGTACTTTGTGCCTTTATGCTTGTATGACTGCCAACAATAAAAATGGCGATCAAAATCAAATTAGCAATAAGTGTGGCAAAAGATTTAGTAAACATACTTTTCATAAGAAGTAATTTGAAAAAGAATACAAAAGTGTCGCTGTCAACTTACATGACAGCGACCTTCCTCTTTGGAATTAAACTAAAAATGTTCTTGGGTTTATTTTTTTATCAAGCGAATACTCTCGCTACGATTTTTCGTGTGCACTGTTAAAAGGTAAAATCCTGATTCTAAATCTGCTAAAGAAAGGAGCTGTTCGTTCATACCAATAACGGTAGTAACCTCTAGTTCTCGCACCAATTTTCCTGTCAGGTTGTATAATTCAAGCTGAGCATTATCTTCTTCGTTAGCATTAAATTTAATTTGCACCCGCTCCAGACTTGGGTTGGGAACTACTTGTAGTTTTGTGTTTTGGATTGCTTCAACCACAACCAGATCAGATAAGGTAAAGCGTCCATCTAGTTCGACCATTTTTAAGCGGTAATAACTCGTTTCCAGCGGATTAAGATCTTCTAATTGGTATTGAATATCTCCTTGGTTCTTAGCTTTGACTGTACCTATAATTTCCCATTTTGATAAACCGTCAGTCGAGCGTTCGATTACATAATTGAGCATATTACGAGCTTCGCCAATACTCCAACGCAATACATTTGTCTTTCCGTTATTGTAGCCATCAAAAGCAAGTAACTCTGCTGCCAATACTTGCGTACAGCTTACAGTTAGATCAAACATTCCGCCCATACCTTGCGCGGAGTGAGTACCAACATAGATGTAGTAATTTGTACCATTGGTAGTTAACAAACTGGTAATTTCTTCCATGCCACCAGTTGTTCCAGCGTCCTTAGCTGTCATACAAGTAAGGCTCTGACAATTTGCGCCACTCCAAACTTGAATTTCTGCATCCCATTCCGTTGGTTCTACCATAATATCTAGTGCATCACCATTACCAGTAAGTTGATACCAAATACCTTTACCTATGGGGTCACTACTACATACTGCTGCGTCTGAAGCGGTTGCATAAGTGGCATCTTGATTCATGTAAGTTCCGCCAGTTGGACAGCTGATTTGGATGGCATTTCCGCACAGGTCATTGGCAGGAACGGGAGGCGTAGCAAATACACAGAGATCAAAATTTCCCGTCTGATCGTGAGAAACGCTATAGATTTGTATATAGTAAGTTGTTCCTTGTACTAAATCAATCACGACGTTTCCATCTTGGTTACAGGCTTCTTGTAATAGGGTCACTCCATTCATACAATCACCACTGTAAACCGCGACGCGTGTAAAGCCATTTTGATTAACTAATTGAAATACGTAGCTATCGCTAGAAGCTGGAGCGAAAGCATACCATACATCTAGGTTTCCTGCCGTACAAATTCCTTCTGTTGTAGATGCTGTAGCATAGCGGGTCGTTCCACTTTCTGCATTGTTACAATTACTATCAGATGACTGCATCAGAGTAGTAGCATTGTCGCACTTATCATTGGCGGGTAAGCAGCCAGCTACGGTAATGGGTTTTAGAGGTAAGTTACAATCTGAACTGCTGTCGTTTTCTAAAGTCAACGTGACGCTTCCTGTCATGAATGGTCCGACGTTAATTATTCCAGTTGCGTTTGCCGTTTGTGTGCCTGCATTTTGGTCATTAGAAATAGTTACTGAAGAGGCACTTCCCATACTCGTGATATCCACATTTACATAAAACTGATTACCTACACAGCTAACAACTTCAGTCGTTGCTAGCGCAGGAGTACAAGTCACACAGGAAGCAGTGTATTGAATCTGGGTTTGTGGAAGGTCGCCTGAATTACAAGCGTTATTTATATCGGAAGTTAGTCGTACAAATAAACTACCCGTAGTAGAAAAATAAGTTAATCCCGTCAAGTCGCCATCAATTCCATAGAGACAATCAGAATTTAATAGCGTCCCTCTATCGTCTGCCCCATCATAGATATAGAGTTCATCGGCATTCACTTCTAATGTACCTGCGTTAAAAACTAGCTTAGCTTCATCACTATTACTTTCTACTCTAAACTCGCGCACTTCGTTATTTTTATAGCAAAGCGTTCGCACTACGGGTGCGCCACCACAATACACTTTAAAACTTGGGTCGGTGAGGGTACGAAAAGTAAATTCTTGACATCCAGTTGCATCACCTGCACCATTATAAGGTGTAATCGTCACATAATAATCAGTGCTATAAGCAAAGTTGTTCATGGGTTGATACGAAGTGACTGCCCCAACATCGGTTTGAATTAAAAATTCACTCCCTCCTGAAGCTGTTCCGATTTGTAGTTTATAACCTGTCGGATCACCCGTTGCTACACTCCAATTCAAATTGGCATTAATAGGTATTTTAATGCCATTATTAGCTGGCGAGGTTAGGGCTGCGTCACAATTAGGTAGTTCAGATGCGCTAATAATTGCAGGACCACCAATATCATCTAAGAGAAAACCATTGCCATTATCGTTTTCCATCACAAATGCAACGTAGATTTCTGTATCGTCATACGCGCTCAAGTCAACTGTAAATTGAGTATAAGTTCCCGCTATCAGATCTTCGTCATCCAACTGCTCTATTACCTCAAAGCCAGCAGTTTCTGTCTGTGAAGTAGTAGATACACGAACAGTGTAAATACTATTGGAGACTTCATCCAAATTCTTAGCGGCATAAAAGGTTAAAGTATTACTTCCTGTAGTGGGCAATAAGATTGGTGTAACAAGCCAATCGGTAGCAATACCACTAGTGACGTTTTCCCAACGAACATAGGCATGATTAGAGCCGCTACGCGGATTGAAGTCTTCTTGTTCCCAATCATAGTTTGTTCCTACACCGTTGTTGAAAGTAGCCCAACCAGCAGGTGGAAAATCGCCTTCAAAACCTTCGTTCAATTGAGCAAAAGCAGGTTGAAGAAATAAGAAAAGGGAAAGGGAGAAAAGGAAGTGTACAAGAGTATTCATAAAAAATTATTTTTCAATATATTGTAACAAGGGCTTATTGAAGATGAAGTGTATATTTGACTACACATAAAATGTAAAGTGTCAGATGGTAAAATGGTGGGTGTATCTTACAGAGAGCATTTCAACTCTCATACAGATTTGACTGATAGAATTAAAAATGCTATATTTTACTGGTATCAATCGTAGTTTTGTCACAAGATATCTAGCCGAAGACCAGAAAAACCAAATCAACTTTAAATTGTTATACACGCATTTACTTTTACACAATCTATGATTTTTTATCAAGACAAGAGATTAATAGCATTACATCTCAACTACAAATCTAACTAATATATATAGTGGAAAATACTCGTAAGCTGCCAAAAAATACCTCTAACAAGACACACTAACGCCAACCATGTTCTTTGAGTGCTTCTAATGGTCTTTGACCATATAGTTGCTTGAATTGATTAATAAAATATCCTACGTTTTCGTAGCCAACCGAGTATGCAAGTTCATTCACCGTTTGATAATCACCTTTAGCTAAATATTTTTTTGCTTTTTCTAATCTGCACTGCCGCAAGTACTGCTTAGGCGACATACTAGTTTGAGATTTAAATTTCCGAAATAATTGTCTTTCGCTGACACACATCAATCGTGCTAGCTGTTGATTATTATAGTTATAGCATTGAGGATTAGTTTGAAGTAAGTCATCTAGGCGATCTAACCAGTTAGTAGAAGAGGTAAGGGAAAAACTAATATTTTCAAAATGATTAAGCATAAGGACTTTAAGATTGATGATTGCTTGTTGATTGGATATTCATATACTTATGCTCTTATCATCAGAAACGTGACCTCAGATTTGTGCTTTTTTTAAAAAATAGTCCTATTCTGCCAAGTTTACAGCCAAAACAACCATAACACTTTATTTTCGGCAGATTTTATTAAATTTGCTTACCTCTGGTTTAGCAACTTTTGCCAAGAATACTAAAGTATTATGTTTAACGACCAAATTACTTTTCCATATCCTCTTCTATTTCTACTGCTAATACTTGCAGTTCCATTCTCCGTTCAAGCGCAAGAATCAATACAACCATTATCAGCGCAAAAATTGTTACAACAAGCTGATAGTTTAGTAGCTGGTACACCCTTTGAAGAAGTAGCTTTGCTTTATGAACAAGCAATTGCCAAGTCAGAACGTGTTCAGGATATGAGCGCTCTAATGAACGCATACGAAAGTTATGGTCGCTTATGTG
>JBGCES010000658.1:0-6212 GCA_045106545.1 Saprospiraceae bacterium | reverse complement strand
TAAAAACTAACATCATGATTAATGCGATGATAATTCCACTGGCAAAACCTGAAGCTACTTTAATGAATTGCATAATTTTTTTGGATTTAAGTATTGATTAAACAAGTGATTTGTGATTTGATGATACAAACATAAAGGAGGAATTAATGCTAATTTTGGAAAAGCGACCAATTGCCTTTTGCGATGGTTAGACCTTGATAATCTACGGTCAAATGTGTTCGGCAGTCGGAAAGGCGCGTTCGACCGTAGTTGTAATGAATTGGGCATTTTTGCGGCGGATAGGAGAAAAGTTTACGTAAATTAGAGCCATGGAAACCCACTTAGAATATAATTGGACAGATAAGATTTTACAAAAGCGCTGGCTATCGCACTTGCTGTTTTGGTTGCTCTTTGTGCTGCTCTTTTCGGTATTTGCTGCGCTGAATTCAGGCGTTTTTACCATTGAATTAATCAAATATATCGCAATGCTACCGACCTATTGGTTAGCGACCTATTCATTGGTATATTATTTAAGTCCGCGTTTTTTATTACAAAAGAAGTATTTACAATTTGCGCTGCTATTTGTGTTGTCAGCTTATGTGTTTAGCGCACTGGGGCGTTGGTCAGTGGTGCATATTGCCGAACCGTTTTTTCGTACCGATTTTACGCAGGAGACTATATTTGAAATATTGACCGATCCACTTTATTTATTGGTCATTTATTTTCCTGCGGTTTACCTGATTGTTTTGATTTTTTATTTGATTAAAACCGTAAAAGATCGCTTCGATGAAAAGCATCAAATTGAGGTATTGAAAAAAGAAAAAGCAACGAGTGAATTGCGGTTTTTAAAAGCACAAATCCATCCACATTTTTTATTTAATACGTTAAATAATCTGTATTCGCTGACGCAAGAACAGTCACCAAAAGCACCTGAGGTCGTATTGAAACTCTCCGAAATACTGGATTATATGCTTTATCAGTCGGAGGATACGCAAGTGCCATTGGAACGCGAATTGAATTTAGTACAAAATTATTTAGACTTGGAAAGTTTGCGCTATGGCGAAAAACTGAAGCTGAGTTTTACTAAAAAGGTGACAGATCCGACCATTAAAATTGCGCCGCTGATTTTACTATCATTAGTAGAAAATGCGTTCAAACATGGCGTACGAAAAAGTATTAAAGGCGCGTGGGTAGAAATTAAAATAGAAGATAAAAATAATGAATTGCATTGCACTGTAGCCAATAGTAAATCGGCGAACCCAATAGCTACTCCAACAGCGCATAAAGGTATTGGCTCCGGTAATGTCCAACGCCAATTGGATTTGATTTATCCCGATCGACACGACTTAGAGATCGAAGAAACAGTAGATACTTACACTGCGCATTTAAAAATTATACTCTAATGAATACCACGATAAAATGCCTAATTGTAGATGATGAACCACTTGCCGTGAATGTCATTAAACGTTACGTAGCACAAGTTTCTACCTTAGAATTGATCACTACCTGTGATAATGCACTGGATGCTTTCAAAATTGTCAAACAGCAATCTATTGATTTGATTTTTTTGGATATTAATATGCCAATGATGACGGGCATTGAATTGGTGCGCGCCTTGCAACATCCACCGAGCGTGATTTTTACGACTGCCTACCGCAATTATGCGGTCGAAAGTTATGAATTGAACGTGGTTGATTATTTATTAAAACCTATTTCCTTTACGCGTTTTGTGCAAGCGGTAGATAAATATATGGCACAAACGCCCACTCAAAATCAGCAATCCGTTTCAGCTAATGGGGCTTCTGATTCCGCTGCTTTTTTGTACGTCAATTCCAATAAAAAATACATCAAAGTCGTTCTCTCTGACATTCTTTATGTAGAAAGTATTAAAGATTATATCCGTATTCATCTGACAGATAAGAACATCGTTACGAAAGAAAAAATCAGCGAATTTCAACAGAAACTGCCTGCTGATTTTCTACGTATTCATCGTTCTTTTATTGCTAATTTAGGGCAGGTTACTGCTTTTAGCGCATTGCAAATAGAACTGGGGGAGCAGACGTTACCGATTGGGAATAGTTATAAAAAAGAAGTGTTGGAAGTTTTAAAAAAATGATGCTCTTCCAAAAAACATCCTGCTTAGTCGAAGAAACGTTTTAACTTCGCGCTCGTAGAAGATATTAGTAGCCTGTCAACGCAGTGTTCTGTCCTCTGACAGCGAAGCGGTCTGTCCTCTTTCTAAACTAAACTTTCTGACTTTGAATCACGATCCAAAAACACCCAATCAGGAAATACAACAAAAAGGCGTCGAATTTTGGCAAGCCGTTCGTAATTGGTTTCACGATTTAATCGATCTGAATGACGGTTGTGATCGACATGGAACAATTGAATACATTCGAAATAATCGTAAAATGCGCGGCGCGAATGCATGGATGTTGGTCTGTTCCATTATGATTGCTTCTCTGGGATTAGACTTGAATTCGCCAGCTGTTATCATCGGAGCCATGTTAATTTCGCCGCTGATGTCGCCCATTTTGGGAATTGGGCTTGGGGTAGGAATTAATGATAAAGAAACTTTCTTTACCTCTTTGCGGCATTTTGGTATTTCAATAGCTATTGCTCTGATTTCCAGTACGTTATATTTTTCGTTAACGCCTTTTGGTGATTTTACCAATGAAATCGCGGGACGTACACAACCGACTTTACTAGATGGCTTGGTTGCGGTTTTTGGCGGATTTGCGGGGATTATTTCGGTGAGCCGCACCGATAAATCGAACGCGATACCGGGGGTTGCGATTGCGACGGCGTTGATGCCACCCTTGTGTGTTTCAGGTTATGGACTGGCGAATGGAGAGTGGTTTATCATGGCGAATTCGTTTTATTTGTTCTTTCTAAACTCCTTCTTCATTGCTGCAACTTCATTTATCATTATCCGCTTTTTGCGTTTTCCGATGCATAGTTTTGTAAACGCGAAAGAGCAGCGACGGACGCAGTGGATATTGACTATTTTTAGTTTAATTGTGATTATTCCGAGTGCCTATATTTTGTATAATGTGCTGCAAGGAGCGCAATTACAAAATCGAATCGGTAACTTTAAAAAAGAATATTTTTCGGGTGAAACGCAAGTGGTAGGCGACAAATATCAACCAGGAGACTCCACTAATTTACTCATTCTTCAGTTGGTTGGCGAACCAATTGATGAGGATTCGTTGGCTTATTTATATGAAGGTTTGGCAAAGTATCAAATTGAGAAAACTGAGTTGGCTTTGATTCAAAATAAGGATTTGGGATTGGAGGAACTTAACCGTTTGCGCAACGAAGTTTCGGGTATAAAAACGGTTGCCGAACAGCTCAAAACGGTCAATCTTGTCAAAAGTGAACAGGATAAAGAATTACAAGTTATGCAGTCGCAAATTGATAGTTTAAATCACTTGCATAACCACTCCGTTATGTTCACTTCTTTTTCTGAAAAAGCAAAAGCACTCTTTCCCGATCTCGAAAAAATCGCCTTTTCAAAAATGCAACTCACTGATTTTGAAGAAGTTAAAGTAGATATTCCCGTCGTGATGGTCGATTGGCAATCGCGTAAATCTAGTACAACGCGTCGGCGCGATGAAAAGAAATTAGGCGATTGGGCGAAGATCGAAATGAAATTAGATACGGTAGCGGTGGTGGCGTTTTAATATCATTAAGTTGAAATTTTTACGAACAAGTCTTTACTCTAATACCATTTCGAATTCCGCGTGCTCCAATACTTTACTTTCATCAATCCAATATGGAATCCATTTGCCCGTTTTCCATTCTTCTAATTGTGACTTGTAATAAGGGTGAAAAATCCGCGCAGCACTACCGCCGGATAAGACGCCCATCATTTTCTCGGAGTCGTTCATATCGGCGACCATACGGAAGGAACTAAACCAGCTCGTCTCAAATTCGCGGTCAGTATTTTTTACAAAACCGCCACGATTCAGGGTTTGATTAGAACCTTGTTTGGGTAAGGATTCTGCACCTAACCACTCACTACCAATGCCTTTCGTACGAATCGGGCTGACAAACTTCACAGTGTGAATTTCTCCCCAAGTCCAATCTGCTTGATTTGCGCCTAGTTTTTCCGTCAAAAGCTGTTTCGTTTTAACTCCAGCAGTTACAATCAGGTCAGATAAAGTCTCTTTTTCGGGCGTAGTTGTATTATCAATAAAGGTGTGATTGGAGAGCAGCATACTATCCACTCTTTGATTCCAATAGTAAACGTTTTTCCAATAGCTGTCTTCTAATTCATCAGGTAGTTCGTCGTTGATGGCTAGGTAAAGTAGCTCATTATAAAGGACGTTATAAACTGCCGCACCAACTTCATTAATATCGTCTTTTTGATTCCAATTTTTAAGAATATCTGCTAAATCGGTCGTTGATTCTTCTTGCGCTAAAGCGGAAATAAAAAGGGGCGTAAATGCCTCTGCTTGCATATTTTTTACATCAAAAATAAGATCCCATAACTCGTCTGCGACAAATTTTTTGTCTTCCGAAAGTACTTCTGTTATCCTTTGATAGCGATAATAAGGCGAGAAGTGATTGGAATAATAATAAGGATAATCATCGGGGCGTGTATCGTGATTTGCCGTGCCAATCCATCCTCTCGCGGGATTGATCATCTGTGGCAATTCTTCCTTCGGAATAAAACCAATCCATGTATCTGGTTGATTGCCTAACTGCGGTGTTTCGCCTGCGTGATTTTTTCTAATCGGAACTAAACCCGTGGATTGATGGGCAATATTGCCTTCGACGTCCGCGATGGCATAGTTGAAAAACATATTGTCCATGCCCGCGAGTGCGGTTCTAAATTCAGCGACATTTTTAGTTTCTAATAGACGCTCAAAACCAATGGAATTACTCTTCGTTTCGGCTAACGACCAGCGCAGACTCACCACATCATCGGTCATGACGTTGAAAATCGGAAAGTCAGAAATAATCGGACCTCTTTCGGTTGAACGAACTACGATTTCTACCGCTGCACTATCCTTGACGAGTATCGTTTCTTTGCGGGTTTTAAAAGGCTTTCTTTCGTCACCTTGTAAATAGAAATTGCCATCAGTCGTTTCAATATATAAATCTTGGCTATCGCCATAAGCGTTGGTTACGCCAAAGGAGACATATTCATTACGTCCCGATAAAATGCCAGGAATACCAGGGGTGGCGATGCCGACTGCTTTAAATTCAGGACAAAACAGCCCAATCGGATAAAAAGTACCTGGCAGCATTCGCGCATCTACGTGCGGATCGTTACAAAGAATAGGTTTGCCCGATTGAGATTTTTGACCAGCAACCGCCCAGTTATTAGAACCCAATTTCGGATAAGGTAGGAGGGGAGTAGGCGCGTCGTTCCAACCGATTTCGGTCGAGTTAGAACCTTCGATCACTAAAGAATCAGTGACGTGAATCAAGGGTTTGGTTCTATCCAAACTTACGGAAAGCGGTAGTAGTTCTGCTGCTTTGTCCGTTCGGGCAGCGAGGTTGAGACTCAAAATTTCATCCTCCATATTTTGACTATGAAACAAACCGATAAAGTGTGTAATCGAAACAATATCTTCTGGTTGGAGTGGATTAGGCGTGATGCCCAACAAGCTAAGCTCTAACGGAAATTCAGCCTTTCCTACTTTCAAGTATTCATTGAATCCTTCACAGTACCAATCTAGCATTTGCTTGGTTTCCACATCTAGGTATTGGAAATTTCTGGTAGCATTACCTTTCAGATCCAATACCCGCATTTGGATGTCCGATTCGAGCATCGAGTTGCCTACTAAACTTGCACCTTCTCCTCTGATCAGGGCACGATAAAACTCGATTTGAAACAAGCGATCCTGCGCCGTCACAAAGGCTTGTCCACGGATAGCATCTGCTTTATTTTCTGCAATAACGTAAGCAATACCATTGGCGTCACGGACGATCTTGATGGGTTGATCGTTGATTGAGATTTCAATTTTCCCATCCCGCTGGTATTCATTAGCGTTCGTTAACCAGAAGTATCCAATTAGCAGTGCGAGTCCGATAATGCCAAGTAAGGAGAGTCCAATTTTTTTCATTTCGCTGATATTTACTGGATTTTGGAGTATCAGCAAATCTAACGGTTTTTGAGAAACTGATGAGAGAAATTCAATCATTTCTCATATGCTAAACAATTAACCTAAAAAGGCTAAGCACTTACTCGGTGGGCGGAAGAGCCTGTCCGCATAGTGGGA
>JBGCES010000657.1:0-3375 GCA_045106545.1 Saprospiraceae bacterium | reverse complement strand
ACCAATAACTGGAATGCTGTGGTAAAAGCCTAATTTTTTTCCGCTATATCGTCCACTGGCATAGACGGGATGATGGGCAATAAATAAAATGTTTTTATTGCGATTTTCATCTAAAACATCTTCCATTTCATCCCAGAAGTCAAGTAAGTTTAAAGTGCGGCAATCCGTTTCGGTGAGTTCTGGTTTTTGATAAGGATGAAATAGCCATTGGGTATTGATAGCAACTAAAACTAGTTCGTCGGAAAGCCCAATCAACTTTGGTCCAGCACAAGCATCGGAGGGAATAACTGCTTTTTTAAAATCTAATTTCTTTTGAATAAAATCTTCTAAATCTTCTACTTTATCGTCTCCATCTGGTCCAGAATTATTCCAATCGCGGTCGCCATTTACAAACAGCGTTTGTTTTTTAGACAATCCATAAGTTAATTCTTTAATCGCCTCTTTTTCCGTTTTAGTGAGCTTTTCTTTTTCGTTATCCCCTTCGATATAGTCGCCAAAAAAAATGATTTCAGGTGAAATATCATCGTTGTTTGTCCATTCTTTAAACTGCTTTAAAAAAGTCGGCTGTTGTTCAATACCAGCGGTATTGCCCAAGAGGTGAATGCGATGAATGATGGAATCTGAAGAAGATTGTGCGCTTGCTAAAAAAGTAAAGCAAATACAGTAGAAGGGCAAGAAATTTCTCAAAGTAAAATTCAAGGTTGCGGTTTAGATTAATAGAAATAGGTATTTTCTATTAACAGCAATTTTGTACGATAAGTTTGAGAAAAAAATTACAATTCGATTTCGCCGTGCATGACGAGTTGTTCAACGGTAGGTTCAGCACTGCCAGTAGCAGGCTCAATGGTAATGTTTAACGATTCTGCATCTGGAATAAATGGTATTTCAACAAAATCTGTACTATTGGTTTCTATTTGTCCCATATGAATCATCTCACCCGCCACGTCTGCCCAGATTTGATAACGCTTTTCCTCCGTTAGCGGTGGCATATTTACTACTTTTAGAATAGCTTCTTGAGCAGTCGGGTTATAATAAGCGATAATATCGCCAGCAAATCGCTCTGGAGATAACGAGCGCAACTGCACCCGAGCTGTATGTGGGTGAACGAAAAAACTGTGACTTTCCTTCAATGAAGCAAAACTCGTTTGGTTGTCTTGTAGCTCCCTTTGTAGCTGTTGTAATTGATTATTTGCTTTTGCTAATTTCTGACTGTGAATAACATTTTTTTGATAAAAGAAAGCAACTGCAGTCACCAAACCAATCAACAATACCCCTGCTGCAATGCGCCAAATCGGTGTTGTGCTTGTGCTATCTGCACCTTTACTTTTGGGTCGCATAGCAACGACTCTTCCCTGTCGATTAAAGTCATTTGTACCAAGTAAATCGTAGTCTTCCCCTACTTCCTGCAACATATCCTGCATTTCAACGACATACCGTTTCAGCTCGGGCCATTTGCGCAAATAGCCCTCAATCTCTTGCTCTTCGTCGACAGTAAGCAAACCAGTAGCATACTGTTCCAATAATCCTGACTTGATGACTTGTTCTTTATTCACGAATTACAATTTTTTGGTTTAGGTCGCGCTAAGTAGATTGACAAAATTGTACCGTCATTCGACTACTTCTATGTAAAAAAGTTAGAAACTAGATAAGAATAGCTAGAAGACGCTTTTTCCTAATCAATTCCCTTGACTTTGGCTTCAAACAGAGAATATGTTTTTTTGTTTAAACTTAACAATGCCATTTCTATCTTGCTAATAATTTTCTTAATGTTAAATAGATAGACGTTAGAAATTAGACTTTAGAAGTTAGATAGAGAATTGACTGCCAATTATCTAATATCCAACGTCTAACGTCTTAAATCTGTCAACCTACTTAACTCTATGATTGAGGCAACATTTATTTCGTTTACTGACAAGTTTATTTAAAGATTAAACAAGTTGCGATATTTATTTAAAACACTGATAGTGAACACTTTACACTAAAAACGCAACTTAAGAAATAATTAAACTCTTCAAATTTCTTGGGTAGCAGTAAGACAGCTATAAATCACCAACTAAACAACAATAATTACTTGATTATTAGGATGAATTTATTCAGCTTATCATTCACTAATTCTATCATTATTATCCTCTTGAACAAGGAAAAAAAGATTTGGTTTTTATTAAATTTACTCCTGTCAAATAGCCTACTTTTACTCTATTATTTTGAATCGTAAAAAACTTGAAATATGAAGATTCTAAATCCTAGTCAAATTCGTCAACTGGATCACTATACTATTGAAAATGAACCGATTAGTAGTTTAGATTTGATGGAAAGAGCCGCGCTTTCTTTTGTGGAATGGTTTGAGAACAAATATCCAGTAGAGACTGATCCACTGATAAAAATCGTCTCTGGCACAGGAAATAATGGTGGCGATGGCTTGGCAATAGCACGTTTATTATACCAGCGATTTTATCGCGTAGAATTGTTTTTGTGCGCGATTAGTACGAATGTTTCTGAAGATTTTTCGGCTAATCTAGCAAGGCTACCTAAGCGGAATGCCATACCCAATTACACGATTGAAAAAGACGCTATTCTACCTGATTTGAATGGCGATATTATCATTGATGCTATTTTTGGATCGGGACTGAATCGTCCAGTGGTAGGATATTGGGCGCAGGTGATAACGCAAATTAATAATAGCTCAGCGACCCGGATTAGCGTAGATATTCCTTCGGGAGTTTTTGCTAATCAGCACACTAAATCTACAGCGGTAGAAGCCGACGAAACGTTTAGTTTTCAACTGCCCAAGCTAGCGTTTTTATTTCCAGAAAATTTTAATAAAGTAAAAAAATGGACTATCGGAGATATTAAACTAGCTGCTGATGGTATTGATAAATCACCAACTAAAGACTATTATATCACGGCTGAATTGACTAAAAAGTTTTTACAAACTCGCTCCAAGTTTGCGCACAAAGGCACGCATGGTCACGCATTGCTAATCGCAGGTAGTTATGGTAAAATGGGCGCAGCTATTTTAGCCGCTAAGGCAAGTCTCCGTGCAGGTTGTGGGCTATTGAGTGTACATATACCGCGCTGTGGTTATGAAATTATGCAAATTGCTTTTCCTGAAGCGATGGCACAAGTAGATCGCCATAAAAGGGTGTTTTCTCGTCCACCAAAATTATCGAATTATCAAGCGATTGGCGTAGGTCCTGGCTTAGGTACAAATAAGATTACGGTGGAAGCGATGGAGGAATTACTGGACGCCGCCAAAGTACCGCTCGTGATTGATGCAGATGGTTTGAACATATTGAGCAAACACCCCCAATTATTGCAGAAAATTCCCACCAATAGTATTCTAACTCCACATCCAAAAGAATTTGAACGCTTATT
>JBGCES010000656.1:0-2998 GCA_045106545.1 Saprospiraceae bacterium | reverse complement strand
AAAAATGGTGGGTAGAACATACGCTGAGGGCTGGAAACCTAAAATTTAGCTCCTCAGCCAGAATCAAGTTGTATCTCGTTTAAGATTAGTACATAGCAACAAAAATATTTCTTTAAAGACAATAAACTTATGAGATTATTTCTATTTGTTACACCTCTCTTCCTCTCCATTTCGATAAGCTGCTTAGCTAATCATCAGCGCAGTGCCGAAATACCTAAGGTGACTAAAATCGAAAATAAAGTTCCCAATACCTCGTTGAGTAAAGCAGATTATTTCTATTTGCCTTTTGAAAAAATAAATCCACCCGCTGGACGAATTGCCATTATTGCTGACGGAAATTCTCCCGATCCTGATGACCTTGGAGGAACGGCGGTATCCCTCGCTTTACTGCGGGCAGCGGGATTGGAAGATAGATTAGTACACTATTCCCACAGTTGCGATTTGGTTAAAAATCAGAAAAATATTTCAGAGAGAGAAGAAAGAGAACGCCACGCTTTGATGCAAGCGAGTTGTGACGTAACGGCTCGGCGTTGGGGTGGTTTTGATGACCTCACTTTTTTTGATGCGAAGTGGCAATTAGACGAAACGCTCCGAGATTTGTGTAAAGCGATCAACGCCTCAACGGCTGACGACCCACTCTGGATTGTAGAAGCGGGAGAACCAGATCTTATCGGGATGGCTTTGGCTGCCACGCCCAAAGAAAAGCACCAATACGTAAAAGTAGTGACGCATCATCCCGCTAATGACAACGCAGGTGATTTATACTCTTGGCAACAAATTTTGGACTTCGGAATCGAAGAAGTAAGAATCCCCGATCAAAATACGCATCTAAAGGTAGATCTCGAAAAATGGAATTGGGCAAGAGACCATCCAGATAATCGCATTCAGCAAGTATGGCTACAAGGCAAAATTGCAGAAATAGATAATGTAGTAAAATTCCAAAAAGGCAAGTGGGATTGTTCGGATGCAGGCATGGTGCTGTATTGGATAACGGGAGCGACTAATGGCGGATTGCAAGCAGGAACAGTCGAGGATGTCAAAGCATTGCTGTTAGATTTTATTGCACGTCATCCCGAAAAGTAACGAACTAAAGCTGTTTTATAAATCTAAATCCTAACGCTAAACATGAAAAATCGCAACTACATTTTCCTACTATCATGTATCCTTATATTTAGCGCGTGTGGCGAGCAAAAGGAGATCGTTGAGTCCGAAAAAACAGTACCGCCCAACGTATTATTCATTGCAGTGGATGACTTAAACAATATGTTAGGTGCTTTAGATAAGTATGATTACACTAAAACACCCAATTTGGATAAGTTAGCAGCCAGAGGCGTTTTGTTCTCAGATGCGCATTGTCAAGCCCCGTTGTGTGGCCCGTCCCGGGCATCCATCATGACGGGTTTGCGACCCTCGACTACGGGAATTTATGGCATGGTGCCCGATAATCAAGTACGTTCAGAGAATCCAGCTACCAAGGACATCATTATGCTTCCCGAATATTTTAAGCAAAATGGTTATCACACAATGGGCATCGGTAAGCTGTTCCATGTTCATGCGCCCGATGGCGTTTTTGATGAGTCTGGTGGTCGAGTCAAAGGTTTTGGGCCACACCCACCAGAGCGTTTTGTTTGGGATGGTTTTGGTACATCCGATCGAGGAAAATATGGTAAAACCAATACCGATTGGGGAGCTTTCCCCGCAGCAGATTCGCTGATGCCCGATCATCAATCGGTGAACTGGGCGATGGAGCGGCTGGAGCGAAAATATGACCAACCGTTTTTTATGGGCGTTGGTTTCTTACGAGTGCATGTACCGCTGTATGTACCGCAAAAATGGTTTGACTTGCATCCATTAGACAGTATAAAAACGCTGCCTTACCGAGCCGATGATTTAAAAGATGTTCCACCCGTCGCGCTACAAATCAATGATTTGCCGATGATGCCTACTACCGAATGGGCGATAGAAAGTGGGGAATGGCCAAAAATCATTCAAGCCTATTTAGCTTGCATTAGCTTTGTAGATTACGAAATAGGTCGCTTATTAGCTGCGCTGGACAAGAGCGAACATGCCGATAATACGGTCATTGTATTATGGTCAGACCACGGCTATCGCTTAGGCGAAAAGGGTACTTTTGCTAAACACGCGCTCTGGGATAAGGCGACCAATGCACCGCTTTTATTTGCTGCTCCCAATTTGCTGAAAGGAAATATCATTGATGAACCAGTGGAAATGTTGTCCATTTATCCTACCTTATTGGATTTATGCGGTCTGCCTGCCTACCCAAGAAATGAAGGCAAAAGCCTCGTGCCACTCATGCAAAACAAAGCAACGGATGAATCCCATTTAGCCATAACTACTTTTGGTAGAAACAATCATGCGGTTAAATCCAAGCGATTCCGATATATCCAATACGAAGATGGTGGCGAAGAACTATATGACCATACTAACGATGTCAACGAATTCACCAATCAAGCCAATAATCCAGCTTATCAAACCGAAATAGCTGCGCTAAAAAAATGGTTGCCGAAAACAAATGTTAACTGGGATCCGAATGCTTCTTATAAATTCCAACCTTACTTTGTAGAGCAAAAAGCTAGAATGAGTGGCGGGAATAACAAGAAGTAGAGGTTGTTTTTTTAAAAAAAACTTAAACAAAAATGCTATTAAAATCGCTTAACTTTACGAAATCAGTTATCTCAATTCAAGTAAGGATTGCGATTTTTGCTGTGGTTGTAGCAATATTGTTTTCAACTGCTTGTACTGCGGATAAACCAGAAACGACAAGTACAAAACCCAATGTCCTCTTTATTGCAGTAGATGATCTACGACCAGAAATTAATAGTTTTGGCGCAAGCCAAATCATCTCGCCCAATTTAGATCAACTAGCTGGGCAGAGTTTAGTTTTTAACCGCGCCTACTGCAATGTACCGACCTGTGGCGCATCCCCAGCCTGCCCTTTCACGCGAACTAGACCCACTCACCATCGTTTTATTACCCC
>JBGCES010000655.1:0-4405 GCA_045106545.1 Saprospiraceae bacterium | reverse complement strand
AAAAAAGCTCCCATACACCCACGCCGCGCTGCCCCAATCCAGCCCGTGTAAATACCGCCCCATATAAGATTGATTAAAGAAAATCCAGATAAAAAAGAGCGCAAGGTGTAAGGAATAATAGCGACGAGTTGTCAATTGTTGCACTTGAGCTAACCACAACGGTAAAATGCTCAATACCAAGTAAGCAATCGCTCCGCCGCCATGCTGCACTACGCTAAGTGGAAAAGGTTGTAGCCAGTAATTATAGCTTAAAAAACCTAAATGGATGATATGATTTACCGCAAAAGCCAATAAAAATGCCACTAATAAATCTCTGCTTTTAGTAGCTTGAAAAATACGTTTTAAACCCACCCAAGCGATCCAGCCGTATAATACTACAAAAATCACAAACGAAACCCGCGCCGAATAACGCGCCATCAGTTGGTAAGGGGAAACTTCCTGCGAGAGCTCCTGTAAACAAAGAAAGTAAATCAAAATTTCACTGATAATGACCAAAGCAAATAACCACTTGGTATTAGATTGACGGAGGATGTTATTGAGCATAACGAAATATTGTAGAGACGTTTGAAAAAACGTCTTAGCTATGAAAAGGAAATAAAGATTTTCTATTGGAAAGCGATGAGGTCGTTGGAAAAATAGGATGGAGATGTTATTTCTAACGTCTCTACGGTGACAACACAAAAAGGCTAAAAACAATTCAATCTTTCTGCCAATGCGATTTTTTATAAAAACTACATCAAAAAAGTAGGACAATCGCAAGATCAATTGTCTTTACATCAATTGGAGTCGATACAATTAAAACAAATTAAATCTAGACCAATTTTTCACACCTTAATATTTCGTCAAAACAGAACACCAATTATTATCACAATGGCAAAATTTATCAACTTTCTACGAATTACATTTTCTCTTTTTTTACTTTCCATAATATTCATCAACTGTAATAAATCTGATGAAGTAGAGGAAATAATTGAAACGCCGAGTCCTGCAAACATAGAACTAACCAATTTGCCCTTTGGAGGCGATAGTCCGACCGATATATTAATCCGAACTCAAGGTAACGCTCAACCTGACTTTTTATCTTTATGGCTCTGCGGACTTCCCGCCGACGGTGCTGGAAATGATGATGCCTCTGATTGGACAAATGCAGATGGCACTTGGGATTATACTCAAAAACCACAGGTGGAAGGCGAGGTGAATTGGATCAGCGAATTTGCGGTGTCGCTGGACGGAAATGGTAATCGCATCATTACTGGTAATGCACTACCAGACCATCCAACGGGCGTTTTTCCGATCAATCGGGCTAGTTTAGCTGGACAATACGACGGCAATCCTAATATAATTTCCGAACATGAAGTTCTATATACGTTTCCTGCCATACCGGAAGTCGCATCAGAACCGAATTGTGTGTTTTTTGGACCTTCTGGCATTTCGCTAAGTGGAAGCGCTATTTATCATGGCGCATCAACCCTTGGTAACGATGCAGCTGCCCACGAAATGCTCGACCGCTTTGGTGGACATACAGATGGCACGGAGCGTTACCATTATCATTTTCCATCGCCAGACTTACAAGATCATATTCATCCTCATAATGCAGGGCATTCAGGACTAATGGGCTATATGCTCGATGGATTTGGTATTTACGGGCCTTATGGCGAAGATGGCGAATTGCTATCATCAGCAGATTTAGACGAGTGTCACGGGCATACCCACTCCGTGCTTTGGGATGGTCAGATGATTGAATTATACCATTATCATTGGACGTATGATTTTCCTTATAATATCGGCTGTTTTAAAGGAACACCACAGTAAATTTAACTCTTTTTTATTCCCACTAAAATCTGGTGGTGGGTTAAATCCGTTGATTTAGGTATCCGATACCTGAGCAATTCATCAACAGGTTTCTCCCATTACCTAAAATCTAACTCATGAAATTACGCTTTACACTTTTTTTAGGCTCCCTATTAATTCTACTTACTGCTTTGACCGCCCCCCCAGTTGCGAACGATCCTGTTTTGCCAGCTACGCTCTATGATTACAGTACTTTAAATTTACCAGCACATTTTACCACCGATGCCACTGGGCCGTTACCCACTTCAATTAACGGAATCGATAATAGCCCAATGGATAATCCGATTACGGATGAAGGTGCGACTTTAGGAAGAGTGTTGTTTTACGATAAAATGCTGAGTGCCAATGGCACAATTGCCTGTGCCTCCTGTCATCAAGCAGAGAATGGATTTAGCGATCCCGAGACCTTAAGTACCGGTTTTGATGGAGGAAAAACGGGGCGACATTCTATGACGTTGATTAATGCCCGCTGGTATCAGCGAGGACGTTTTTTCTGGGATGAACGGGCAGCTACTTTAGAAGAACAGGTATTGATGCCTTTTCAGGACGAAGTGGAAATGGGGTTGACTTTACAGGAATTAGATGATATTGTATCGGCTCAGTCTTACTACCCCGATTTGTTTGCCGATGCTTTTGGCGATAATGAAATAACTACTGACCGTATTGCCCGCGCATTAGCGCAGTTTGTACGCAGCATCGTTAGTTACAGCAGTAGATACGATACTGGAAGAGCAGGCGTACCCGCACCAGGGCGCAATTTTTCCAACTTTACCACCGAGGAAAATTTGGGTAAACAATTATTTTTTCAAACTATCCCCAATGGCGGCGGCGCTTGCTTTGGCTGTCATACGACGGAAGGCTTTGTCAGTGCCAATCCAGGCGCTCAAAATAATGGACTCGATCCCGTTACGACCGACGCTGGCGCAGGTACAACTTTTCCTAATAATGCTATTTTTGAAGGTCGTTTTAAAACTACTACACTGCGTAATATCGAACTGACCGCGCCTTATATGCACGATGGGAGATTTGCTACTTTAGAGGAGGTAGTCGAGCATTATAACAGCGGCATTCAGGCGCATCCAACCCTTTCGCCTGCATTGACGGATGATAACGACGACCCCGTTCGGTTGAATTTCACGACTACTGAAAAAGCTGCCTTAGTTGCTTTTTTGAAAACGCTGACCGACAATACGATTGCAACTGAACCCAAGTGGAGCGATCCATTCGTGGTAGTGCTACCCGTAGAATATATCTCCTTTGCAGGAAAAGTAGAGGACAAAGGTGTTGAATTGGAATGGGTAACTGCATCAGAAAGACACAATGCTTATTTTACGTTAGAGCGTTCAGATGATGGAAAGACTTGGGAAAGATTGGATAATATTGAAGGATTGGGTAATTCGACCGAACCGCAACGTTATACTTATTTGGATAGCAATCCGCAAATGGGTCGGAATTATTATCGTTTGCGGCAAACCGACCTAGATGGGGGCTTTACCTATTCTAAAGTTATTTCAATAGAATGGGATGAAATGAAAAAATCGCTGTCTATTTACCCCAATCCAATTGCTGATCACTTGACCTTAGATTGGAAAAATTCCACAACAGTTGGTCCAGTTGAAATAAAAATTTACAATCCAACGGGAAGTTTGGTATTTTCAGACACTCGAACGGCTACGGAAACACAAATAATCAATTTATCGAATTTAAAGAGTGGCATCTACTTTTTGCAAGTATGGCAAAATGATGCGCAGATTTATGTGACGAAGATTAATAAAAGGTGATTTTTATGCAATTACGATAGGTTGTAGAGACGTTTGAAAAAACGTCTCCATCCCATTTTTTAAAAAATCACACCTATTTCCAATAGAAAACCATCATGTGTTTTTCTTGGCGGAAACGTTATTTTTAACGTCTCTACAGGGCACAACACAAAAGGCTAAAAACAATTCAATCCGCAATATTGACAATTCAATTTTTATCCTCCACTTCGCCTCGTTATTCCTAACATATTTGCAGCATCAATTCATTACAAAACTCTATGATGATGCAAAAATGGTTATGCTCACTGTTATTCTTCTTCTTCGCTACTTTAGCCGTAGCCACTGCCCAAACTCAAACCGTCAAAGGTCAGATTATCGACCAGCAATCCGAAATACCGTTGATTGGCGCAGCTATCGAACAAATCGACATTAATAATGAATCCAGCACCAACGGCACGACGACCGATATAGATGGTTATTTTCGCTTGGAAAATATCTCCGTCGGTCGTCAGGTTTTTCGCGTGACTTACTTAGGTTACAAAACGATTACGCTACCCAATATTCTCGTGACGGCGGGTAAAGAAGTGATTTTAAATATTCAATTAGAAGAAAGTATCGCCGAACTCAACACAGTCGTCGTCACGGCGGAAGTCGAAAAAGATCGCGCACAGAATGAAATGGCGGCGATTTCGGCGCGTACTTTTTCCTTGGAAGAAGTCAATCGTTATTCGGGCGGTCGCAACGACGTGGCACGACTGGCGGGAAACTTTGCGGGTGTAAGTACGGCGGATGAT
>JBGCES010000654.1:0-3117 GCA_045106545.1 Saprospiraceae bacterium | reverse complement strand
GAAACCGTTTATTCCGTTACGGGTACAATTACGCAAATGGAAAATGGCGTGAGCTGTCCCGTTGCCGATGTCGAGATTTTGGTCAACGGTCAATTTTTAGGCAATAAAACGGATGCCGAAGGAAAATACGCCTTAACGATGGGCGAACCCGATGATTACACCATTGAACCGCGTTACGAAAACCACAGCTTTACGCCAACGCCACCGACACTTTACGTAGATACCAATATTGAAAACGTAGATTTTGAAGATACGGAACGATTTACACTTTCGGGTTACCTCCGAGCCGATTGTGAAATTTACATCGGACAATCCGTTTTACAGATTTTTGATGCCGATAATTGTTTTGTAAAAACCATCACCACCAACGAAGGCAGTGGTTACTATGAAGTCGAATTACCCGCGCGTCCGTACAGCGTTCAAGTGGCTGATTTTACGATTAAAGACGGTTGGGAACTCATCGACCATAAAGACGAAGTGATTAACTTTTTCGGTACGGAAGAAGTCGATTTGACAACTGAAAATCAGACTTTAGATTTTGTCTATCATCATCCGCCAATTTTACGGATCGTTGGTTTACCCGAATTGGATAATTGTGGTTATGAAAACCCAATTTTGGAACAAAACGAAACCTATCCGCTCGAATTCAAAGTGTGGCAAGTAGAACCTGGTCAAGCGATTCAATTGGGCTGCCCTGTATTGGATGGAATGGTGACGATTACGGATTTGATTAGTGAACCAGACCCGAATAATCCTAATCCACAAGAATATGCTATTGTCGATGGCAAAGTAGATTATAATTTAGTAGCGGGTAACCCAAATATCATCGCGCCACATTTGAAAAATATTGCCGCTGTGGCGAAAGACAGCTTTACTGAATTTGATCGACCAGATAATGTTTTACAAGACGTTTTAGTAACGGGTGCGCGCCCACGAGATTTGACTTTTGCGACTGTGTCGCCCGAAATACCCATGATGATTCTACGCGATCCTATAGGTGACGGAAGTTCTAGTTTCTTCGAAGAAAGTTCGACTTTTGAAACGGCGCTAAATTTTTACACATTAAAGAATCGGGAAGCAAGTATTTGGAGTGAAATCAAGGCGGGAACGAAGTTTGAGGCAGGTTTAGGTATATCTACCGAGACGGAAATTTGGGGCAATATTGGTTCTTCGATTGGCGTATCTAGTACGAGTGTGAAAGGTACTGAGTTTATTATGTCCATGACTACCAGCGAGCGTTTTTCCACTTCCGACAATCCTGATATTACGGGCACAGAAGGCGATGTATTTATCGGCGCGGCATTAAATTTATTGTATGCTATTGCTGACGAAGTAAATTTTGATTTTGAAACTTGTGGCGTAGAAACCGATAAATCATTAATTATCGGTACGCAAGAAGATGCTTTTGATACTCGCTATATTTATACCGAAGACCACATTCGGAATACGCTGATTCCGCAATTGAAATTATTAGAATCGCTCAACACGGGTATTGAGGCAGAACGTTATGCCAATCAGATTTTAATTTGGGAACAGACGCTGCAACGTAACGAAGACTTGAAGGAGGAGGCTACTGTTATTGATAATGTCTCTTTCAGCGCAGGCCAATCTTATAGTTCTGCTACCACATTTTCTACCCAATCGAGCTCATATCTGGAATTTTCGTTGGAAATTAATTCCGAAGTATCGGGTGAAATTGGTGCGGAAGTCGGTGGTAATGGTAGTTCCATCGGTTCAGCGATTAGCGTACGTTTAGAAACGGGCGGTTCGGTGACGACTACTTCTATGCAATCTATGACCACAGGTTACACCTTAGCAGATGACGATCAGGGCGACGCTTTCAATGTAGAGATTAGACGTGATCCCGTTTACAATACGCCAGTGTTCAAACACATCGCTTCTACCACTAGCTGCCCTGCTGAACCCGGTTCGCAATCACGCGACGGTCTGCAATTGAATGTCAATAATCCAATCGTAACGGGCATTACGCCTGGCGCAGAAGGTGAATTTACCTTACGCCTCGGCAATACCAGCCAAAGCGAGGAAACGCGTACGTATGCGTTGCGTTTTGTTCAAGCCAGTAATCCCGATGGCGCAGCAATTACCGTTGGTGGTAGTCAATACATCGCACCCATCGAATATACGATTGGCTATTTAGGCGAAATCAATGTTTTGGTAAAAGTAGCACAAGGAGCAAGTACAGTTTATTCCTACGAAGGATTAACTTTTGAATTGTACCCCGTTTGTGATGAAAATATCATGGCGACTACCTCAATTTCTGCCTTTTTTGATAGTCCATGTAGTGATGTGACGCTGGCAGAACCTTACGACGATTGGGTGATTAGTCAGGCACAAAACAATGAAATTGATATTAAAATTACGGATTACGATAAGAACGATTTGACCGCGATCAACTTGCAATACAGCTTGGTCGGTTTGAATAGTTGGACAACGGGGATGGTTTTGTTACCGAGTGATTTGTCGAGTTCAGCATCTGGTACAACCGTCACTTGGAATGTTGGCAACAGCAGTTTGCCCGATGGCGCATACCAAATTCGTTTGCAGTTGATTTGTGGCTTAAATTCCGTTTATTCTGAGCGTAGCGTCGGTACGATTGACCGCAAAGCCCCCGAAATGATCGGCGTTCCAGAACCCGTAGATGACACTTACGATAATGATAGTGAAATCGCTGCTTACTTCTCCGAGCCTTTGAATATGGGCGCAGGACGTAGCAATAATAACGCAACGCTCCGACGTATTTCCGACGACCAAACCTTTGCTGCACAAGTGCAAACCGAAGGCGATAAACTCGTCGTAACGAGCAACGCCATTGATTTGACGATGGAAGCGGGCGAATCTTTTGAAGTGAGCGTACCTAACGTATCAGATGAATACAACAATAGCATGTCTTCGGCTGTTACGTGGAATTTTATGGTCGCAGAAAATATTTCTTCTTCTGCTTTAGCGATGGAGTTACTCGAATTCAAAGGCGAGCAATTAACGGAAAGCAATCTATTAAGTTGGAATACCATCAACGAAGAACTCATGGACAGCTACGTTGTAGAACGCTCCACCGACGGACGCGATTTCGAGCAACTAGAAGCCATTTTAGCTTTC
>JBGCES010000653.1:0-14757 GCA_045106545.1 Saprospiraceae bacterium | reverse complement strand
ACACTAGCTGGCAACGCTAAATCGTAAGGTACAAAAGTATGTAAAGGTGTTTCGTTCACGAGAAAGTAATTAGAGATTGTTAGAAAGTAGATAGAAATTGTTCGACAATGGATCAGTGAATACTATACCTTCTACCGCAGAGCTATTAAGTGCTAATTTTAATGTAAAATAGCCTACCCCGAAGAATTTCGGGGTAAAACCGCAAGATAGCCTGTACCGCAGAATTGCGGTATAAAAATCACACGTCGCGTTCCGAACCATTTTTGCACGTATTCAGTGTACTTTTAAATTTTATATTTAACATTTTACATTAAAGAACTTAACAGCTCTGCCTTCTACCATCCACCGCAGTTTTACTCCCCACCCTGCGCTCGTTCCGCGTCTTGCTTCATAATCTGATCGATTACCTCAGGCAACTGCTCCGAACCAATCCGCTTAGAGATGATTTCCTTATCGGCATCCAAGACGTAAATCTGTGGCGTAGAACGCACATCATATGTTGCAGTCATCCGTGAACGCATGTAAGGATCTACGATATTCATCCATTCAAATGCCTGATTTTCATCTAAAATCTCAGCACAATCGGGCACTTCTTTATACGTTTTGGTACAAACCATAAATACTTCTACACCTTTATCTTTATAGTCCGTGTAGAATTTTTTCAAATCGGGCATTGCTTTTTTACAATGTCCACAATCGGGTGCCCAGAAAATTAAAACCGTATAAGGTGATTCCACTCCGTGCAGCGTTTGCTCATTCGCCAATTTGAATTTCTTATGTTCACTTTCTTCTGTTTCTGCTAATGACAAAGTCGTAGGAATATCTAACTGATAGGCTTTAAAATCGGGTGCTGTTTTACCAATCAGTAATGGTTCGAGCGTATTAGCGTTATCGACGATTTTTTTCAACTGCTCCTCTTCTGTCCAAGGCGCAAGTCCTTGGGCGTAATAGTTCTGCGCAATTTTCACATATACCGCATCTTGTCCTACCACTTTCGCCGCTGCATATTTATTTAAAAAATGCGTCAAAAAGAACTTAAAACTCGCCTCGGCGGGTTGCACTTTCTGTAAAACTAAATCAACTGCTTCGTAAATGGTATCTGGATGCTGTACGACCATTTTTTCAACGTAGTTATTCACGCGTTGAAATAAAAAAGGTGTCCGAATCATGCGATCATCCGCCATGTCAATCTGATCAAAATAACGCTCTTGCATCCAACGCCAGCGTTTTACATCGGCATCTTCTCCAGTGAATTTGGGGATTTCTGGTGACATATTGACGCGTATTAAGGCACTCGATAAGGTCTGAGGATTATTTTCGATTAAATCCGTTTGGTACTTCTGAACAGATTCATTGAGTTGTGTCAATTTCTGTTGAATGCCTTTTTTAGCATTTTCATCTGTAGCCTCGGCGATTCCTTTATTTAAGGACTCCGCCAAGGGTCGTTGCTTGCCCAAATAGGATAAATAATCATAAAATAATTTATTATCCTTAGAGCCACTCACCTGCATTTTTTCATTAGGACTTTTAGCATCGGTTTTCACTGAAAAATGCTGCTCGTGATCATTGACCATCAATTGAAAATAATTATTATCAGGAGCCATCACCACTAGATACATCCCTGCATCCAACTTAGCCGTATCACTCTGAAAAACAAAAACGCCATTGTCGTTACGCTGAACCGTATCTTTCAAATACTGTTTGTCTGCAAAATAATAACCCAAATACAATTCTTCCTGATCGTAGTTGTCTAAAGTCACCGCAATTTTATGGCCGTCTTGTGCTGTAGCAAGTGCAGTGAAGGTGGTAATAAAAAATAAAATGAATAGATTTTTTAACATGGTCTATTTAGTTTGAACAATAATCTTTGCGTTCTAGCAACTTTGTATTTCAATTTCAACGTTATAACGCAAATTTGCGTATAATTTGCTCGAAATCCATTCCGTTTTTTGTAAATTTTTAAGATTGTTTTCGACTTCCGTTTTATTACATGCTTATGAATTAAAAAAATGTACCTTCTCGCCCAGTTTGGGAATAAACTGTTGATTCCGTTATCTTATGGAACTTATTTTATTGAACCGTTTAAGTGCCCATTGATTTTCACAAAATAAACTACGCGCGATCGTCTGCCGTTTTCGTCAACCTTCCGCTATTCCACTTATGAAATTTACCGATCTACCATTAATCCCTGCTATTTTAGACGCTGTCGCAGACCGCAATTATACCGAACCGACCCCCATTCAAGAAAAGACAATTCCACTTATTTTGAAACGCAAAGACTTGCTTGGCGTTGCACAAACGGGAACGGGTAAAACGGCAGCTTTTTCTATCCCAACCATTCAATTGATTCACAAAATTGAAGGAAAAAATGATCGCAAACCGGTTTTGCGCGCATTAATCGTTACGCCGACTCGTGAATTAGCTATTCAAATCGAAGAAAATATTACCGCTTATAGCAAATATACCAACGTAAAAAATACCGTTATTTTTGGTGGCGTTAAGCAACGCTCACAAGTGGAGGCATTACGTAAAGGCGTTCATATTTTGGTCGCTACTCCAGGTCGGTTATTAGATTTGATCGGGCAAGGCATTTTGAGTCTGAGTACCGTTAAGATGTTTATCTTGGACGAAGCAGATCGGATGTTAGATATGGGTTTTATCAATGACATCAGAAAGTTATTGAAGATATTACCAACCGAACGCCAATCGTTATTTTTCTCCGCTACCATGCCCAATGATATTGTGACACTGTCGCGTAAAATTCTTAAAGATCCTGTCAAAATAGAGGTCACTCCACCTTCCTCTACCGCCGAAACGATTCAACAATATTTGTACTACACGAATCGGACAGATAAGAAAAAATTGCTACTGCATATCTTAAGGAATCACGACATCGATCAGGTATTGCTGTTTTCACGTACTAAACATGGTGCGGATCGAATCATGCGGGATTTGAAGAAAAAAGATATTTCTGCTGCTGCCATTCACGGTGATAAAGCTCAAAATCAACGACAAAAAGCATTAAAAAAATTCAAAGCAGGTGAATTGCGGGTGTTAGTAGCTACAGATATTGCTGCACGAGGCATTGACATCAAAGAATTAAAATACGTTATCAATTACGATATTCCAAATGTCGCCGAAACCTATGTACACCGCATTGGTCGCTCAGGTCGAGCGGGTGAAGATGGTATTGCCATTTCAATTTGTGAACCCGAAGAAAACAGCTATATCCGTAGTATCGAACGTTTGATTAAAAAGAAAGTAGAAGTCATTAATGACAATCCCTTTCCACAAACGGACAAACCCATGACCGAAGCGGAAAAGAAAGAATGGAACAAAGAAAAACAACGCCGCAAACAAGAGTTCTTTCGCCAACGTCGAGATCGAAACAGACGTTAGAATAGACGATCGAGTTGTTTTTATAACTATCTTTTCTAATAGAAACTTAATCGCATCGCCCGACATCTATGTTTCGTCTAGTTAATATCATGATTTGTCCGAGCATCATAAATTTAACTTTCTTGTTACAAGAGATTTGTTGAATAACCGTTATATTTACCATAAGTAATAAGATAGGTTTAATTCAGCAGTTTCTAATGTGAAACTTTCAGATAAAGAACTATAGCATTTATACAATTGTTAGAACATTGTTACTTTTTTCATTGAAAAAAAAGTAACCAAAAATTCTAGTATTGTAAACTCGCTCCGCTCAAACAGTACAATACAGGCATCCCGCCGAGTAAGTGCTTAGCTTTTTTAAGTTAATTGTTTGGCACATAAAAACTTGCTAAGTTTAATCATTTTCCTGACCTAATGTATTCATTATGAACGTTTAGATTAACTAGTCAGATAATTTGTCTTAATACTAACAGCCCACAAATCACTACATTAAGCTACACTAATCCAATTTAAGATGCTACCATTCAATGATGCTAAAATCAAAGCCGATCTAAAAGGTTGGACTAAGATTATTAAAAAATACGCCCGCCCTAGTTATTCAAAAGCCACAATTCAAATTCTCAACACTTTTTTACCTTATCTAGCGATTTGGGTATTAATGTATTTTGCGTTTGACTACTCTTACTTATTGACGCTATTATTAGCCGTCGGTGCTGGATTCTTTACGGTTCGTATTTTTATTATCCAACATGATTGCGGTCATCAGAATTACTTCCGTAAAAAATGGATGAATCAAGTAGTGGGCATGTCCTGTAGTTTTTTTAGCGCTATTCCATATCGCTATTGGGCATTGAATCACAACTTTCATCACGTGCATAGTGGGCAATTAGAAACACGTGATATTGGCGATGTGAACACGCTGACCGTCAAAGAATATCGAGCATTAGGCTCTTGGGCGCGCTTCCGCTATCGCTTATTTCGTTCGCCGTTTGTGATGTTTATTTTAGGGCCTATTTATTATATTGGAATTGTGAATCGCGTTCCTTTCTCCAAGATCGACAATATGAAAAAGACGCTTGGCAAGTTAGTTTCGGACAACTTGTTATTGGCAGCTGGCTATTTGGTTTTAGGTTTTCTGATGGGCTGGAAAAAATTCTTATTGATTCAGCTACCCGTTGTTTTCTTCTTTGGTATGATTGCTATCTGGTTTTTCTACGTTCAACACCAACATGAACACGCTTATAAAAGCTGGAAAGACAACTGGGATTATTTATTATCAGCGATCAAAGGTAGTACTTACTATAAACTGCCGCGTCCATTAAACTGGTTAACTGGCAATATTGGTTATCACCACATTCATCACCTCAGTTCGGGTATTCCAAACTACAATCTACGTAAGTGTGCGGAGGAAAATCCAATTTTTCAAAAATACGTAACCAAAGTTACTTTTTGGAAAAGCTTTCAATACATCAAACACAAATTGTGGGATGAGGAAAGCTGTCGGATGATTTCTTTCTCCGAATTTCACCAAATTGAGAAAAAGCGAATGGCAGCATGAGGTAGTTTTTAGTTGGTAGTTTTTAGTTGCCGTTTTACGTACGGAGCGACTTAGAACGTAATAAATTATCATAAAAAAAAACAGCTTTCGCTTAACTAATTGATTGGTAATGAATACGTTAGAGCAGTGACAATCTGACCATTACACAATCAAGCCATCAAAAACCACACATTAGTCATCTTTGGAAGTTAGTCGCGAATTACTATTTTTCTTTAGTGCGTTAGGTGCATTTAATGGTTTGCTACTGGGTAGCTATTTTCTATTTATTGCCCGTCCTAAGCAATGGTCGAATTTCTTTTTGGGCATGTTGCTAACCTTGATTAGTGTCCGCACAGGTAAGTCCGTTTTTTTTCATTTCAATCCTGATCTTGCCTTTGGTTATCTACAATTTGGTCTAACTGCTTGCTTTTTTATTGGTCCTTTCCTTTACTTTTATTGCAAGTCCGTAGTGCGCCCCAAAGGCATTATTCTAAAAGAATGGAAATATCATCTGGCGATCCTTATTCCACTTGCTGCCTACGTTGGATTTCGATATCCATTTGAGCATAATGTAGATTTGTGGCGACCTTACATCCTCAATTTTATTTACTCCACTTGGGCGATTTATGCACTACTGGCGGGTTGGATTCTAATGCCTGTTTTCAAAAAGATCTATCAGCGTAACGAACGACTACAATCGGTGGATCTCTGGTTATTGAGCATTTGGATAGGTAATGTAATCATGTGTTATTCCTATAGTTGTCTTGCCTTTACCTCATACATTACGGGAGCATTATCATTTTCCTTTTTGCTGTATTTGCTGCTTTTATTGCTATTTTTTAATCGTAAAGAAAGTTCTAACGTAGTAAAAAACACACCTAAATATGCTGCCAAAAAAATTGATAATACGGAAGCAAGTGCTATTATAAAGCAGTTAGCACAGCTCATGGAACAAGAAGAAGGGTATAAAAATGCCCAGCTAAAGTTACCCGCTGTCGCGGAAAAACTCAATGTCTCCGTTCATCGTTTATCACAAATATTAAATGATAATTTAGGTAAGAATTTCTCTCTTTATGTCAATGAATATCGCGTAGCTGCTGCAAAAAAAATGCTCTTGACGCATAACCATTTCACGCTCGAAGCAGTCGGTTATGAATGTGGTTTTAATTCCAAATCCAGCTTCTATGCAACTTTTAAAAGTGTGGTAGGAACGACGCCTGCTCAGTTTAAAAAACAAGAATTGGGGCGAGAGGGAAAAATTATTAGAAGTTAGAGGCTCTATTTTGCCAACGAATCGAGCTTACCAAACGTTATAGGTTTGAATATGAAATGGTACTTAACAATTTTTATCTTTAGTTATTTTATCAACGTCTTACCAGCGAATGACCCGCCGCGTCTGCAATCAACGGTTAAAGTATTAAGTATTCCGACTATTCAGTTTTTACCTGACTATTTGCGCAAGCAAGCGTTTTTTCAAAAAAATACTACCAAGCAGCCTCAACCACTATCTACCTTCTTTCATCCTAATCTGTCTAATTCTAAAAATCAATATCGCGCTTGGTCTTACGAGGAACTAGCCTTTTTTTGTAAAATAGAAGTACAAATGGAGAAAGCAGCAAAGCTGCCCATTAAATTTCGCTTGGGAGAAGTTCAACAAGTGGAACGCATGGAAGGAAAATACGAATAGCAGAAAAATCGCATCATCAAAAAACTACCCATTGGATTTCCAACCTTATTATGACCAACAGGAACAACTCCGCACGCAGACAATTTATATCAATCAATTACCTGCTTCTATTCGCTACGTAGCGGGCGCAGATGTGGCGTATAGCTTAGATGAAAGTCAAGCAGTGGGCGGCATCGTGATTTTGGATACCACAACCTTGGAAGTCGTCGAAAGTGTATCAGCAGTCGTAGAATCTCCTTTTCCATATGTGCCTGGTTTGTTTTCCTTTCGGGAAATTCCACCTTTACTAGCTGCCTTTGAAAAATTGACCATTCGTCCAGATTTATTGGTCTGTGATGGTCACGGCATAGCGCATCCGAAACGTATGGGCATGGCAACCCATCTTGGAATTGAGCTAGATCTACCTACAATTGGTTGCGCAAAAAAACGTTTGACGGGTCAATATGACAAATCGAAATTAGCGGAAGAGCGAGGGGCAACTTTAGATTTGACTTTAGAAAATGAAGTCATCGGCAACGCACTGCGAACACAATTTGGCATCAAACCCGTTTTTGTTTCCATCGGTCATAAAATTGATTTAGCCACAGCGAATGAATGGATTTTAAAATTAAGCCCTACTTATCGGCTACCAGAAACTACCCGACAGGCAGATCAGTTGGTAAATAAAAAAAAAAAAAATATCATTTCTAATTAGAGCTTAACTTTTTACATTTTCTAATAATACTGCATCAATTTCATCTATCTCATCAGCGTGTAATACCGAGACATCACCCGTCGTTTCCATAATCACCGCTTTGGCATGTTCCAGTTTCAGTACATTTGCTTCCCGTAATTTTGCCATTAAATCTGACTTAGTCATTAGTGCTGCTTGTAGATTTTTTTCTAAAATTTTTCCATTGCGCATTACTAATATTGGGGTGTTGGTCGTTGCTTTCTCAAAGAAACGAAACCGCGCTCGCACGAAAGAAACTGAAATCTGTAGAAAAGCCAGCAGAGCAAGTGAAATCATCACTGGTATCAAGCTATCTACAGGATTATTGACTGCATCCGCCAACAGAGAACCCATAGCGATCGTAATAGCAAAATCAAAACTAGACATCTTTGCAAAAGTGCGCTTTCCTGCAATGCGCGTAATCAAGACGATATACAAGTAAACGATAATTGCTGCCAAAACCATTTTGGGAATAATGGATAATTCGATAGAAAACATAAAATAAAAATTTAATTGAGCTATCTGCTACATTGCTAAAAGTCTCAAAAGAACCAGATGTTTAGTAATAAAATATTTAGGGGTAAAAAAACGTGACTCAAATCGACGTTAGCGAAGGGTTAAAAGCGTACTAAATACTTCTAAGTAACGCTTAGTTTCTTACATTTGTAAACGCTACCTGTCCGTATTTTTTCCCTTTTTTATGACCTTGCCTATTGCCATGAAGTTAAATCTTTGTCTGCTTTTCCTTTTCTTGACCACTACGCTTACTGCACAATACGCTATCAGCGGTCGTGTGAATCTGAGTGCAGATTGGCAACCTAAAATATACCTTGCCGCAGTTAATAAATTGAGTGATTATTATCGTACCAATCCTGATATGATCGTCAATACGGCGGAGGTGGATGCGAATGGAAATTTTTCGCTGCAAGGTGATAACTTACCCGCCGAGAAACGATTTTATCGGTTGTATTTGATGAAAAAACAAAATACAGATTATGATGCTTGTTTGTACGTAGGTGGCGACGATCATAACTTTGTTCATATCCTTTTGGAAAATGGCGAATCGGTGGAAATTAATACCGATCCAGCTTCCGTTGCACCTTTCGGCGAATATGAAATCTATGGTCAATCCACCAATCAAGCAATGCGAGAATTAGCGCGTATTGTCTTTCCTAGTTTCTATTTTTATCGCATCAAGTTTCCAACAGAATTAAAATTTTCGGAGGATAAATTGCATACTAATTTGAAGCAATTTGCCGATACCTGTAGCTTTCCGTTGGTCGCTTTAGCAGCGGTAAACAATACTGATTTTGATGAATATTTTTCGGCGGATCGAGCGTTTTATGAAGCCTTCGGAGAACGATTACAACGCGAAATACCGCAGTCGATTTATACCAAAAATTATTTATTAAAACTGAAATATTACGCCAATGAAGATACGCCAATTCCAGCCTGGCTGTTTGGCATTATTGCGGCGTTAAGTGTGTTTTTGGGTGTGGCTGTTTGGCAAATGTTTCAATACCGCAATCGCCTCTTTTCACTCGAACAACAATTGGAAAATCAGCCTATTCCTAACCCAACTCCTGCCCTACCTAGTCTTGACGATTTGACACAAAAAGAAGAAGAAATTCTCCAACTGATTTGCGCTAAGAAGAGCAATAAAGAAATTGCCTCCGAGCTATTTGTAGAAGTCAGTACCGTCAAAACCCATATCAATAAATTATACGCAAAATTGGGTGTTTCCAATCGAAAACAAGCACAATCCATTGGTAATCAGATTTTTACCAAAAAGGTCTAGTCCCTTTTTCCACCCCCTTATCCCTTCTTTTTCCATCCCATTTTTCTTTTTATCCATTTTTTTCTCCTGCATCTTTGGCTCGTCAACTGAAAGGATTCAGGTTTCAGTAATCAGGAGTCAGGTAGCACAAATTTCTGATCTACTGAAAACTGATTTCTTCCATTTTTTATTCATTTTGGAAGAATGAAAAAACGATTTGTAGCCATCGAAGATGAAAGTTTATGCAACGCTCACTTTTTCATTTTGCGTTTTACATTTCCAATTTTACATTTTCCTAAAACTATTTCTACCATGAAAAAATTCATGTTACTCGCCGTTGCTGGCTTAATGCTTTGTTCTTTTGTTTGGTATCAAAACACTTCTACTAAGGAGGTTGTAATTGATAATTCTACCATCAAATGGTACACCCTCGAAGAAGCGATGGAAGCACAAAAAACTAATCCAAAAAAGCTAATGATTGACGTTTATACCGATTGGTGCGGCTGGTGCAAAGTAATGGATCAAAAAACCTTCACTGACCCCAGCGTGATTCAACACCTCAACGAAAGTTACTATGCGGTAAAATTTAATGCAGAACAGAAAGATCCAATAACTTTTCAAGGTAAAACCTATAGCTATCTCAATGGCGGCAAACGTGGTATTCATGAATTCGCTTATGCGCTTCTAGACCGTAAAGCTAGCTATCCTTCTTTCGTCGTTTTAAATGATGAGTTGCAACGAGTAGGTGTTATCAAAGGCTTTAAGACGCCCGCTGATTTTATGCAAAAGCTGCAAGGTTTTCAGGCGTTATAAACAAGTGAAGATGGTTTAAAAGTTGTGCAAAAATCGTTCAAAAGTGGTCAATAGTAACCACTGCGTACGTACAACTTTTAAATCACCTTTAGCACTACCCTTACACACATTTCAACTATATCAAAAAAATCAATTATATTTGAGTGCACAATTTGAACAAACAGCTTTTTATCACAACTACTTTTTGACGGACATTCTGATGAATGTGCGCCACTATAATGGAACGAAAAACAAACCGCACTCACTTATCACAAGTAGCGGGACTACTAAGTTTAGGTCTGCTGCTGCAAATCGTATTCACCTATCCGCTGTGGATGTACGAAGAATGGCGTAGTTTGCCTACCATTCCACTTACTCCATATCTTTCTTTAGCGTTCCTCTCCTTTGATTTCATCAATTTAATATTACTGACGGTTGTACTGCTGATTATTATGTTTGCGCCACAGCGCAAAATCTCGTATATCGTTTTTATCGTACTAATGGTATTAATGTGGTTACAAGATAGCGCCCGTTTTCTACATCCAATTTATACCTTTAGTGTGCTTTTGGCACTGCTCTATTTTCAGCAAGAAAAATACGAAAAGCAACTCCTCCAAGCGCTACAAATGGCGATGATTGGAATCTACTTCTGGGCGGGAATTTATCAATTACATCCTTATTTTATTGAATGGGTGACGACCAAAGATTGGTGGACAAATGTTGCGGTAGAGTCCTTTCAGGTCATGGCATATTCTCCTGGGATATTGGCAATTTTAACCGCATTTGGGTTGTTTTTCGCACGTACGCGTTTATATACTTTGGGCATTGCGGTTTTATATCACCTGCTAATATTAGGCTTGCATTGGTCACCAGAAACAGCTTATTATCCACTACAATGGATTTTTCATATTACCTCTATCTGTCTATTATTCGTACTATTTCGCACCGATACTAAAGCTATTTTTCATCAATCGGGCAACTTTATCAAGACCTTCCCCATCGTTCCTTACGCCTTTATTATTTTTGGAACCGTACCGTTTTTTCAATTTTCTTTTGACCTCCATCCTACCTTCGCGCTACGTCCGTTATCTATTCAAACTTCCGATGTTACCTTCTTTTTTCATCGCCAAGATCGCTTTTGCTTAACCCCCGAAATAGAGCCGTTTGTCTTCACCAATTCTACGGGTGGCAACAATCAAAAAATTCTAAATCTTTCGTTAGAAAAATGGTACACGACTGAATTAGGCGTCCCCTTTTATCAAAATGAACAACAACGCAAGGTGTTGTTAAAAGAGCTTTGTAGTTGCTTAGATTACGAACATCAAGGCGGGTTTACGGTGGTGGAAAGGGATTTGTGGCAGTTGGAGGAAGTAGTCATAAAATTGCGGTGTAAGGAGTAAAAACGAGGCACAAGCAGAGTGACTAGTGATCAGTAACCAGTAAATCAAAGTATTAATAATCAGCACTTTATCTTTCTAGCAACTGGTTACTCCTCTTTCTGCAACCACTCATCACTCTCCAATATCGCATAAGCAAAACTATCCGACCAGCCCGATTTCAAGGGCAATATTTTGCGGTGGCGACCTTCCCTCTGCATACCCGCTTTTTCGAGGACTTTGATCGAGCCTACGTTTTCCACCGCACAACCCGCTTCGATGCGATGTAGTTTAAGCGTAGCAAATCCAAAGTTAATAATCGCAATTAATACTTCAGTGGCATAGCCGTTGCCCCAGTGATCGGGATGTATTTTATACCAAACTTCTCCGCGTTTATATTTCTCACTTCCCAGTTTGAATCCCAATAATCCGATGAATGCGCCATCTATTTTATTTTCGATAGCAAAGGTGTAATTTTTGATTATTGGCAACTGGTTTTCTGCAATCCACGGTGCAATGACTTGTTTGGTCACTGCTGTATTTTCTGGGATGCCCAACGCATTAAATCTGTCCGTTTCGGGTAGGGCGTGCAATTCGTGAATGGCATCTAAATCTGACCAATTGATTAAGCAGAGGGTTGTTCTGGTGGTGGTTATTTGCATTTTAGAAGATTTAAGGTAAAAACGAAACTTTCCTTCGATCTACTGAACTTAACTAGGAGCAATTTATTCCTCCTCTTGGGGAATCAGATATCCAATCTTAGGGTTATTTGAATTTATTACAACAATAAATTTCTTGATGTCTTCCCAATTTCCATATTCTGGAAGTTCTTGTTGCCGTATATATTCAATCCCCTTGAATCTGTATTGGAATGTAGCATAAAAATTTGAATTACTTATTTTACCATGAGGGAAGGAAATTTTGTAAATAGTATCTCTTTGAATAAAGTCTAACACTGGTTTACTCAAATCAACTCTTGCATTTTTCAGGTCGATTGAATCATATTCAATTTCATAAAATTCGCCAATTTGAAGACCATTAAATCTTTTGTTATCAAATATTTCAATTGTCTTCTTTGTTGAAGTAGTAAATTTCCATTTAATGGCGCTTTTTCGCCCAAAGCCAATTACTTCCGCTATTGATTTTGCTTTGTTTTGCTTCAAGTGGTTTAAATCGTATTGGTTACTGTAATTAATAAACCATATTAATCCAATCATACCTAAACAACCAATTCCTGTTTTTACATATTCTTGCTTCTTATTCTTTGATTCTTTTGAGAGGTAAATAACAAGAATAGCACAATACGCTAATACTAAAATACCGATTCCAATATTATTACCCATGTGATTTTATTTTCCTTTTAATTGTAACGGCTTTACACCTATTTCCATCAGACTATATAAGATCGTCGTTCCACAAATCTGCGGCGCTTCAAAAGGTATTAAGTGTCCAAATTTATCAAATGAATTGAGTGTAATATTTTCAAATTTTGCCGACCATTCTTTCCGTAATCCTTCATAAAAAACATATTGGGTTTACCTGCGATAATGTGAACTGGGATGTTAACTTTGCTCAGTTGTTTCGTAACATTTGGAGGTAAAGCATAATTGGAAGCCTCCCATTTTGGTGGAAATATTAACTCGTACTTACCGTCCTTTTTTCTCAAACTATGCTCAACGATTTCTTCAAGCATTTCGTCACTTATTCTTTTGTACGCCCTTGATTTTTTACAAACTCTGTTTTATATTTAGTATTAAAAATCCATGCAACCACTTAATCGCTCTAACAATCTGATTATCAGGTTATTATGAAATTTCATTAACGGGCGGTATAGATGTCAGGTGGCTGGCATATAGCCACTTGCCATCTATGCTTTTGTTAGAGGCAATCTTCTCTTTTTTCTCTGAGTTTAATTTGGAATTTCAGTTAATCGAATTTATGCCCAAATAATAATTTGCACATTGTTATGTTTTTATTTCATTCTCTTATCCCTTTAATTCCTTGAAATGAACAACTCCATTAGTCTTATCATACATTATCTTTGGTATCATCAATTTTACTCTTAAATCTTTATAAAGACCTACAAGATCATCCTCAAATGGATCATAAATTATTATCTCTTTTTCAATCTCTCCAAAATAAGACTCTATCTCTTTGACAAAATCGTAATTTTCAATCAAAAATTCAGGAACTTCTGATTTTAATTGATATTGAGTAAAATATTCCGGCTTTGAGAACCAATACATCATTAAAGCGATCCCTTTATCACAATTTGTATTATAGAGTGTTTCATACAAATCAAAATATCCATAATCCCAATTATGATTTCTTGCTTTAATATATAATTTTGTTGTTAAACTAATCTGGTTCATTCCTTTATTTTAAATGATTCATATTCTAATTTGCCATTTCTGGTTAGTCGAAGCCGAATTATTTTCTAATAGTAATCTTTTTTTCCGGAGACAATTCTTTATTTTTCTTTTTTTGGGATTACCCCTAATTTCTATATATACGCCCTTATTCAAAAATATCCAATACATAAAATTAGCACGCTAATTTTACTGTGCAACAATAGTATTATCCGTTCACAAACAGCTACAAACGTTTACTTCCGTTTACAAACACTAAAATCCACCCCCAAATTAGCCCTATTCCACCAAATAAACAAACCATTTCCTTACTCCTAAATCATCTCCCACCATTCCTAAATCCTCGTTAACTTTCCGTACTTTGTGATTCCACTATTTCCGTTCAAACACATTTCTATTATGAATACTAAAATCCTCCTTTCCTTTGTCCTGTTACTGTTTTTCGCCTGTAATGCAGATAAAGTAGAAAATGATGCGTCCCAACCCGCTAAAAAGCCCAATATCCTCTTCATTATGTCCGATGATCACGCGTATCAAGCTATTAGCGCGTATGGAGGAAAGCTGATTAATACGCCTAATATTGACCGCTTGGCGCAGGAAGGGATGTTGTTTACCAATGCCTGTGTGACCAATTCGATTTGCGCACCTTCGCGGGCGACGATTCTAACGGGAAAACATACGCACCTCAATGGTAAGATTGATAACCACATGCCGTTCGATACGACGCAGATGACCTTTCCGCAGATTTTTCAAAACAATGGTTATGAAACGGCGATGTTTGGGAAATTGCACTTTGGGAATAATCCGAAAGGGGTCGATGAATTTAAGATTCTCCCCGGGCAAGGCAATTACATCAATCCGAAATTTATCACCAAAGAAGGCGATACGACGATTACGGGTTATGTGACGGCTATTATTACCGATTTGACCTTAGGTTGGTTAAAAGAAAGAAAAGAGGAAAAGCCGTTTATGATGATGAATTTGCACAAAGCGCCGCATGGTCCGTGGTGGGCGCGTCCCGATAAATTCAAGGAATTTTCTACCAAAACCTTCCCCGAACCTGCGACTTTATTTGATGATTATGAAAATCGAGGTACGGCGGCAAAGA
>JBGCES010000652.1:0-6206 GCA_045106545.1 Saprospiraceae bacterium | reverse complement strand
GTCACAAAATGTGTCGATTATTTTAGGTTAACTACTTATGATGAAGTAAGAACAATGACAGAATCTGAGAATGATAAAAGGAATGAATGTGTACTGATAATCAGTTCACTACAAGCCATTTATTGTCAAACTAAATACGTCTTCCTACTTATTAAAATTCATCATTTGAAATGACGATGCAGATAATTGAACAGCTCGAAATAAGCTACACCAATTAAAAACCGTAATTTGAAAGTTGAAATTATTTTTCTTAGTAAAAGGAGTTGTGTAAAACAATTAATAATGAAAGAAGCAAGGAGCTAATTTCATTTTAGACACCTAAACGAAAAGGCGTACAAACTAAGAAAATTTAAAGATGGGCTTTACAATCATCAGTTTTATCATCTGATTGTAGTTGCAAATATAGGTAAAAAAATAACGCACCGCTGGGAATATCATTTTTTTTTCAAAAAAAGTTTGGTAGAGGTACTAAATCAAATGGATTTTTGTTGATCTTCCGCGCCCTTACAGAACTTTGTTGGGATTGCTGAAATAAGTAAGAAGCATAAGAAATTAAAGCTACGATTACCTATTTGTTTACATGATTGACTTCTCCATTTTATGAAAATAAAAAAAAGCACTTGGTTTTGGTTACTATCGGGCATAGTTGCCGTTGGTTTACGGCTAATCGCGAGTCCCGAAATGATTGAACGGCTCTATTCGCGCGGTATATTTATTGGCATCCGGAATGTGATAGATTATACTATCGGGTGGCTACCAATTCCGTTGATTTACATATTTGTGATAGGATTAGTAGCAATTTTAGTCATACGAATTCGTCGTTTTTTTAAATTAGACATGAAATGGCAACGGCGACTCGGAAGCGCACTTTTAGGAATACTAACTTTTATTAGCGGAGGTATTTTTTTATTTCTAATCTTATGGGGATATAATTATGGTCGCCTACCGCTGGAACAGCAATTAAATTTAAAACCACAACCCTTGACTATTGAAGAGTTGCGAACGGAATTAGAAACGACCGCCACAGAATTAATTCAATTGCGAGCAGCCATTCCCGCTGTGACCGATAGTGCCTTGACGTCAGACTATTTTCCAGCCGATTTAGAACATCAATTACGCGCTTCATTGACCAACTGGCTACAGCAAAACGGCTACCCTACGCCAGGTCGAGTCCGTGGACGAACACTTTTTCCTAAAGGCATTTTTTTACGCTTTAGCTCTTCTGGTTTATATTTCCCATTTACGGGTGAAGGTAATGTAGATGCGGGTTTGCTGCACTTGCAACGTCCGTTTGTAATGGCACATGAATTATCGCACGGTTACGGATTTGGCGATGAAGGACTTTGTAATTTCTTGGGATATATGGCATGTATGAATGCAGCCGACCCAGTGATTCAGTACTGTGGTAAACTAGGTTACTATCGCTATGTAGCTTCTGATTATTTGCGTTATCACCCCGAAGCTTATCAGGAATTTCGAGCACAATTACCACTGGGAATCCCAAACGATTTAAACGCAATCAATACCAATCTGAACGATTACCCTGATATCATGCCTCGGTTGCGTTATGCTGCTTATGATACCTATTTAAAAACGCAAGGAATTACCGAAGGAATGAAAAATTATAATCGGATCGTAATGCTCAAACGAGCTTATGAAGAAAGTAATGCAAGTTTTAAAAATTCTAATACAATTAAGTAGCGATTAAAAATTAGGCTTGTACAAAGTTTTGCAAAAGACACAGTTTTGACGCAGATAAACGCAGATTTTTATGATTCAAGTAGGTCTTATGTCGCTCACAGCTCGCTCCGCAGTATTGCGGAGACCCGCTTGAATCATAACTTGTTCCGTAGCATTACGGAAAAAATCATAAAGAATCAGCGTCAAATAAAGACTTTGTACAGTCCTAATTAAAAATAAGTAGCGATCAAAGGAGTTAGTCAACAACCTGACTTATTCACAAATTGGGGTTAGGGAAACGAAGATTTATTTGGTAAATTTGAGGACATTTTGAATGGGTTGCTTAATGAGATGTGATAGAAATAATAAAAATCAGACTGACATGAAAGTTAACCTATAAACCAGTCAACTTAATTATTATGATACAAAGACTGTTTTTACTTTTCCTTTTTTTAGTAATATTTGGGGCAAAAAGTGATGCACAAGAAGCAAGTGTAACCTATGCTACTTTTAAAACACCAACCCAAAATTATGTAGAGTTTTATCTGCATGTTGTTGGTAAAACGATAGCATTTCAGCCTGTTGTTGCTGATGATAGCACACAATTACAAGCCAATGTGCAATTTGTTTTAATTATAAAAAAAGGAGATAAAATCATTAAGGCAGATAAGTTTAATTTGAATAGTCCAATCGTAGCAAAACCGAAGGATTTTGTAGATTTAAAACGTTATGCCCTTCCTGATGGCGAGTACGAATTAGAAGTACAACTAACTGATAATCAATCTGATGCCAAAGAAAAAACCTTTAATATTCCTTTTAAGATAGATTATCAGCCTACAGGCATACAACAATCTGACATTCAATTATTAGCTAGCTTTGAACGCGCTGAAGCGGGTGGGCTGCTCGTAAAGAATGGTGTTTACATGGAGCCATTACCATTCAATTTTTATGGAAAACGCGCAAAGGCTTTATATTTCTACAATGAAATCTATGGTACGGATAAATTAAGTGACGACTACCTCGTTTCTTATTCCGTTGAACGAAGAGTAAACGGTGGCGCACAAAGCGTTTTGATTGGACACAAACGCAAATCACCCGCTGCGGTAACGCCCGTTTTATTAAAAATGGATATTACTGAATTGCCATCGGGTAATTATAACTTAGTAGTGGAAGTCCGCGATCGAACTAAAGCGACACTGAGTAAAAAGAGTATCTATTTTCAGCGGTCCAATCCATATTTAGAACTCAATGAATTGACTGCTTCTGAAGTTGATGTGACCCAAGAATTTGTCCAATTATTAGACGCTGATGAATTAGCATACAGCCTACGCGCCATCACGCCGTTGACTTCACAGCGCGATATTGAAGTGCTAAATCTGCTATTGAAGGAAGAAAATCTAGCCGCTAGACGGATGTATCTATTTAATTTTTGGGCACAACGCAGTCCCAATGATCCTAAGAATGGATATGATCAATACATGGAAGTGGCTCGCGCAGTAGATAATACTTTCAATTCCGGCTTTCGTCATGGTTTTGAGACAGATCGCGGTTTTACTTATTTAAAATATGGTCGCCCAGCAGATAAGATTACCGTGACGGATGAACCGACCGCTCCCCCTTACGAAATTTGGACGTATTACGATTTTCCTTTTACTGGACAATCCAACGTAAAATTCCTTTTTTATAATCCTGCGCTGGATGAAGCCAGCTATATTTTGCTACACTCTACCGCACGCAATGAAATCAATAACCCACAGTGGGAACGCGAATTATACAAACGCGCTTTTGATGATGTACAAGGCAGCGATTATTTTGGCGGCACGGATGTGGCAGACGGCGTTTATCGACGGGCGCGTGAATTATTTAATGATTTCTAAAAAATAAGTTTTGAGAAACGAGTATTGAGTGGTGCGCTACTCAATACTCGTTCCTCAAAACCCAAAATTTTTAATACACCTCTACCACCATTTCTACCTCCACCGCAATATTTCGCGGCAATGAACTGTGCCCTACCGCCGCGCGAGCGTGTTTTCCTTTTTCGCCAAACACCTCTACCATCAAATCCGAGAAGCCATTAACTACTTCGGGTTGCTGAGTGAAGTCTTCCGTACAGTTGACCATACCACGTACTTTCACTACTCGTTTTACTTTATCTAAAGTACCCAATTCCGTTTTTAAAACACCTAACTGAGCAATCGCGGAAAGACGAGCGGCTTGATAACCTTCTTCGATAGATAAATCTTTGCCTACTTTTCCAGTTACGTTACCACCTTCGGGTTTACGCGGTCCTTTTCCAGCAAGGAAAATTAAGTTGCCTGTACGCACGGCATTTACATAATTAGCAACGGGTGGCTCTGCTGCTTTTAAGTTGATTCCGAGGCTTTTTATTTTATCCTCTACCACTGTAGTTATGATTTCTGGTGTTAGCTCAACGGCAGGAGGGCTATCTTGGTGGCAAGCAGAAAGAGAAATTAAAACGAAGAAGAGCAATAAGCAACGCATGATTAGTTTTTTTATGATTAAAAATTGTATTACCCAAATGTAAAAAAATCCAACCAACTACAAGGAATTAATAGAATTACATCGTCCCAGTAATTTCATCCGATAACTTAGGGTAATGAATGGCAATTGCTTAGTTTTGTTTTTTGAGTAAAAAGATAGATGAGAATTTGAAAATACCACCTATATTAGCAGGTATTACATTTAAGCAATGCTGAGGAAAGGAAATGTGAATTTATTTCTTCAGTATTTCTAACATTCACAAAACGCTACCAACATGCGCTTTTTAGCATTTTCATTTCTAATCACCTTCTTTGCTTGTCAACAAGCTGCTACACCTACCGTGGAAGAAAAAATGGTTGAAACAAAACAAAACCTACCACCAGACGAGCGATTTGGTGAACTATTCCGTGAAGCACAAATGCAGAAAGTTTTTCCTGATGGAAAGACCTTTGTTGATATGAATCCGAAATATACGACCGAAGAGATCTTAAAAAATTACGAACTTGCCAAGACAGATGAAACTTTTAATTTAAAAGGTTTTATTACCAATAATTTTGATTTACCACCAAGTATTTCTTCTGATTTCGAATCGGATACAACCAAATCTGTAGCCGAGCACATCAACTCACTTTGGCCAGTACTAACACGTCAACCAGACGAAGAAGATACCGGAACATTATTAGAAATGCCTAATGCGTACATCGTGCCTGGGGGGCGTTTTCGCGAAGTCTATTATTGGGATTCTTACTTTACCATGCTTGGTTTGGAAGTAGCGGATCGTGTGGATATGATTGAAAACATGGTGGATAATTTCGCTTATTTAATTGACGAAATTGGCTTTATTCCCAACGGGAATCGGACCTATTATTTAGGTCGTTCACAGCCACCTTTTTATGCTTCTATGGTCAATTTATTAGCGAATGCGGAAGGAAAAGACAAGAATGCAACTTTACAAAAATATTTACCTTCTCTAGAAAAAGAATACCAATTTTGGATGACGGGCGAAGAACAAGTATTGAAAAAAGAAGCAGACGCAGTGGGCAAAGTGGTACGCCTACCCGATGGCTCTATTTTGAATCGTTATTATGACAAATTTGACACGCCGCGCCCCGAATCTTATCGCGAGGATGTAGAAACCGCTGAAGAATCAGACTTACCAGAAGCGGAAGCTTATCGCCACCTACGTAGCGGTGCAGAAAGCGGTTGGGATTATACAACCCGTTGGTTTGCCGATGGCGAAAATATCAGCACTATCGAAACCACGAATATTATTCCTGTTGATTTAAATAGTTTATTATACAATTTAGAAAAGACCATTTCGGAGGCGCAAACTGCCGCTGGAAATACGGAACAAGCCGAAATCTACCAACAAAAAGCCACCCAACGCGCACAGGCAATTGAAAATTACCTTTGGGACGAAGCGGGCGGTTTTTATGGCGACTATAATTTTGTCAATAACAAATTAACAGGTATTCCATCACTTGCCATGATGTACCCACTATTTTATCAACTGGCTCAAGAAGACCGCGCAGCGCAAGTTGCCAAAGTCATCGAAAAAGACTTCCTAAAAGCAGGCGGTGTAGTGACAACTTTAAACCACAGCGGTCAACAATGGGACGCTCCCAACGGTTGGGCACCCTTACAGTGGATTACTATACAAGGGCTACGCAATTACGACCAAGCTGAGATTTCTAATACTATCCGCGACCGCTGGATTGACGTAAATACGCGGGTGTATAAAAACGTCGGTAAAATGGTCGAAAAATACAACGTAGAAGATATGACCTTAGAAGCTGGCGGCGGCGAATATCCTGTACAAGATGGTTTCGGCTGGTCGAATGGAGTATTATTGAAGTTACTTTCGGAGAAAAAGTAATCTTTGGTGTTAAGTAGTTAACGTGAAATAATCGTCATTTTTGACTGAGGCTATTTTTGTGCTAGACAAGGCAAAAAACGTAGTCATAGTCTTTTTACGACGAGGCTTTTTAACGATGTATAGTGCAAAAAGAGACCGTCACAAAATG
>JBGCES010000651.1:0-5337 GCA_045106545.1 Saprospiraceae bacterium | reverse complement strand
TAATAAACTTTTAGTGAGTAGTATTCTGGAAGGATTTTACGCATTAGAATTTGATGCCGACCACTTTTTTATTCGAAAAACAGGAACAGGCATTGTCACTGTTCCGCAGAATTCTTCGCAGAATTATGATATCGAATTAGTCACTCTTGGTAATTTTTCGGGACAAGTTTCTTTGAATGTAATTGGCTTGCCTCCTGGTGCTACGGCTAGTGCCAAACCAGTTGAAACTACGTCCAAATCGATGAGTACGGTAACGCTATCAATTAATATTCCGGCAAATACGCCAGTGGGCAATTATAGTTTAATTGTAGAAGGTGATTCACCAGGAATGGATACTCAGCGATTGGCAGTAGGCTTAGTCGTAGAAGCTGATGTTTGTGCAAACTTTCAATCCTGTATGCCAATAGAGTATTCGCATTCACAGAATAACGGAAATACTCCGTCGCCGACCAGACCGACAAAACCCACCAAAAGCAAATAGATTTTGTTATTCACCTTCCAATATGAAATAATGCATCGCCTAGACTAACTACGGGTGCGTTATTATGACCAATAATATAGCCGTTTTTGTCGCACTGGATTTTAATTTCTTCTTGCCCGTAAGGATCATTGATGACGCCAATAGTTTCACCTTTGGTTACGGCTTCTCCCGAATTTTTTAGCCAGCGAAACATACCTGCGTGTGGTGCGCGAATCCAAGATTTTTTTTGAATAAAAATAGACTTGGAAGGACTTACTGTATTGGTAATCATGCCTTTGTGAGCCAATATTCTCTGAATGCCTATTAATCCGCTATCAATGGATAACTGGTCTAGTCGGGTCGATTCTCCACCTTCAAAAACCAGCATGGGGACATTCCTATCTGCGGCGGTTCGCCGTAATGAACCTTTGATCGTAGAAGAGGCAATCGTAAAAGGAGCAGCAAAGATATTAGCGAGTTCCGCTGCGGTCTGATCTTCTTTAGTATAGCGAATTTGCGGATAATTATAGCGACTGCTACCACCTGTATGAAAGTCCACGCCAAAATCGACGTGCGGTAAAATTTCGTTACTCAAAACATACGCTACTCGTGCTGCCAACGATCCTTTTTTGCTACCTGGAAAGCTACGATTTACGTCTTTGCCATCGGGCACAGCGCGCGAAAAATTGAGAAAACCAAAGATATTGAGTAACGGCACAACGATTACTGTACCCCGTTTAAGATTATCAAATAACTTTTGATGAATCGTTCGCCGCACAGTTTCAACGCCGTTAATTTCATCACCATGAACGCCTGCCATTACGAGCATGGTTTCACCCGCTTCCTTCGCCCGATAAACAAAAGCGCGCAAGCAAATATCGACGCCTGAGGGCAATTCACCCACAGGAATTTTTAATGCCGCTTTTTCGCCTGCATTGATTTTGAATTTATTGATCTGAAGTGGTTCTGACATAGTGATGAATCATTTTGGGTAAAGATAGTAGAAAAATGATTTACGGTTAGACATTATTTGATGGATGTTAGAAAGTAGAAAAGGGTTGAGATAATCTTCTTTTCGACGACAATATCTATTTTTGTTAAATGAAGATGAGCAACCAATCTTATTCATAATTGTTAATACAAAGTGAGTTGTTAAAATTCATCACTCAACATTCATCAATTATCACTTTCTATCCATGATCACCATATTATCACCAGCCAAAACCTTAGATTTTTCTCCTGCCGAAGTGTCAGATGTGCAAACGCCGCGCTTGCTGAAAGAGAGTCAGCAACTCGTCAAAGTGCTGAAAAAGAAATCGGCGGAAGACATCAAAAGTCTAATGAAAGTAAGCGATAAAATTGCGGAATTAAACGTAGATCGTTTTCAAAATTTTACGACGCCTTTTACATTAGAGAATGCTAAACCTGCTATTTTAGCCTTCAAAGGCGATGTTTATACGGATTTGAAAGCAAGCGAGATGAGTGCAGCAGATTTGCAATATGCGCAGCAGCACGTGCGGATTTTATCAGGATTGTATGGCTTATTAACGCCGATGGATTTGATGCAACCGTATCGTTTGGAAATGGGAACGCGTTTGAAAAATGGTAATTATAAGAACCTCTACGAATTTTGGGATAATAAAATCACCAATTTATTAAACACTGATTTAGAGGTAAGTGGCAATGATATTTTATTAAATCTCGCTTCGCAAGAATATTTTAAATCAGTCAAACCTAAAAGCTTTACGGGGAAGATTGTCAATGTACATTTCAAAGAAAATCGCGATGGCAAATATAAAGTCATCGCTTTCAATGCGAAACGTGCGCGTGGAGAAATGACTCGACAAATTGTGGAATATCGGATTAATGAACCCAAAGGTTTGAAGTCGTTGGAGGTGAATGGGTATGTGTATCAGGAGGAGTTGTCAGATGAGGAGAATTTGATGTTTGTGAAAGCGTGATATTGGAGCATAGACATTCCTGTCTGTGAAAAATACGTGAGCTATTTGACAGACAAGAATGTCTATCCTCCACCAAAAAAAGAAAGAGAAGTTCAACTTCATGAACTTCTCTCCAAACTCAGTTTCCAAAAATTTTAAAGCATATCTTTAGGTGCGTTTCGTACAGACGTTTTATAAAACGTCTCTACCACCATTATTTTATTTCGTTAATACCATTTGCTTCGTTGCCAACACTTTTCCATCGGCGATTAAGCTATATTGGTAATTTCCTGCCGCTAACGTTCCTTTCTCCAATTCTACTAATCCGTCGCGGTTACTATTGAGTGTAACTGATTTTACGAGTGTCCCCTGTACATCGAAAATATTTAATTGTGCCACTTGTGTATTTTCAGGTAACTGGTAACGAATCGCAGTATTTTGGTGAAATGGATTTGGCGCGTTTTGTTGTAAATAGTCATTGGCTAAAGTAGCGGTTTGAGTAGTTGAGGGGTTCGACAATGCCGTTTTATCTAGCGTAGCAAGCATTTGGCGGATGGCTGCCATTTCTTGTTCTAGTTGGGTTACTTTGGTTTGTAACGCTTCGTTTTCAATGGTTAATTCTGCTACACGACGATCATTCTCTTTCACACCGACAGTCAATAAACCTGCCCAGTCGGCTAAGTTTACCGCCAAGGTCTTTTCACCTGCACCATCAGTCGTTGCCGTAGATTCAGTCAATAATTCAGCGGGTAGCGATTGCGCGATAACGCCTAAGTGTGGTGTAGTACGCGACTTTTTAGACTGGTGTAGATAACGGAAAGTAGCCGTTTCAATATCGCGGATAGACTCCATATAACTAGAGACGTCTTTTTTATTCAAATAATGAATATCTTTTTTTACGCGCTTATCGCTACCGATATTAAAAGCAGAAGCATAGATTGGTGCAAATGCAGTTCCTTGTCCGCGACCTACATTGAAACCACCATCTACGTTTTCTAAAGCGACTAAACTTCCCCCCCAATCATTGTTGCCTTTGTAATAGATCAAAAGACCTTTATTGACGCTTGTGGAAGCAGGATCGGCAGCGTTTATTTCCGCGTTTATTTCTAAAGGCTGTTTTTTTGCTGGTCCATTTCCTTCAGCCATCCACGGTTTTGCCTCAAAATATCCAGCCCCTAAAAAGTAACCTGCCCAATCATCTTCGCCACCACAAACGGCATAAATTCCATAGTCTTCTCCTTCTGTTGGATTAACAGAAGTATAAAAACCGTAGTGCTTACCATCTGAACTTGCGTCAATATTCATAAAACTATACACACCGTACCGCGAGCCTTTGCCGCTCGTAGAGTTAACCGTGTGTACGCCATAAACAGAACCAGTAATCGATAAATCTTGAACTTTTGTTACTGCACTAATCCCTTTATCACCACCAGCGAAATAACCTCCGATGCCATTATTAGTAGCAAAAGAAGTCGCATCTCCTCGTACTGCCGTACCGCCGTTGGTAGTCGTTCCTGTCGTTACAAAGTTTGCAACATTAGGTTGGTTTGTTGGAGCGGTTACGTCTAAAGAATAGACGAGTTGTGCGTTAGTAGTTGGGAGGATGAAAATAGAAATGAGCGCGAGTAGAATAATTCTAAAAATCATTTTATCATAGTTTTAATGATGAAAAATTAAGGCGCGGATCGACTAAGTAGTTTCGCATTTTTATTTGATTTTTAAAATTTTCTAAATCGCTCTTTACGAACGGATTCTCACAATTTGACAATCAAACAATCTTCTCCATCTACTTATATTCCCGCTTTTGCTACTCCAATATTAAGGGCTTTTAAAAAGCAAAATTTGAAAATTGGGTGAATGAACGTGATTATTGAGTGAGTGGGAAGTATCTATAGGTGAATGAAATGCTCCGATAAGTGAATGACACCATATTTGGAGGTCGGATTATTTTTTATTTCCTATTTTGCTAAAAAATTAGCATTCTTTGATAAATTTCGTGTTAGACATAAAATTTTTGAGAAAGCGACCGCAGGGTAGCGCTGAGAACACTTTTGTCTGACTCTTTTACGTGATTTATCAAAGAATCCAAATTATTTATACCTCGGCTAGTTCCCGTTACCTATGTTTTGGAGCAATAGAATGAAATCGTTTGTTATAGTATTGATAATCAGTTGGTTATCAAATGGATCTCTATTTGCTCAAACGAAAAAAGCGACGATACAAAAACTAGATAGCTTACTCCAATTAGTAGATACCCTTCCACTAGAAGAAAAGGGCGCCGTTTATTTTGAATTGTTGAGGGTAGAGTTTTCCGTTACGGATAGATTTGAAGAAGTGGTGCAAAATGTCTTTGAATATGCGGAGACGAATGGCATTGATTCTTTGAAGGCATTGGCAGCTCAACGTAGTGCTTTGCGGTTGATCAATAAAGGCGAGCACGCTTTAGCCAGAGAGCGACTTCAAATTTCTGAAGACTATTTTATTCAATTTAATTCAGAAAGATATAAGCGATTGTTGGTGACAACTTTGGTACTAAAAGGGTATAATTTAAACCGTCAAAATTATGTTACAGAAGCCCTAAAAGTATTTTTACAAGCTTTACCAATTGCCAAAGAGATCAAGGATCTTAAACGGATTAATAATCTACACAATCGAATCATTAATCTATATGTTGCGCAAGAAGACTATACGAAAGCCTTTCATTATGTCGATCTCATTACGAAAAGTTGCGCGGGAAGAGAAAAAAAGAAATGCCCCTTTTATTTGATTTCTCAACAGACGAAAGCAAATATTTACTTGGCAAAAAATGAATTAGATTCGGCACGGCAAGTTATCAATGATTATTTTCCATTACTACCTCGGCAGTCCATGAATTCTATGCTAATGAACGCATACACCGCTATGGGACGGCTAAAACGCAAAGAACAACAGTGGGAG
>JBGCES010000650.1:0-1631 GCA_045106545.1 Saprospiraceae bacterium | reverse complement strand
CGGGCTTATTTATGAAGATGCCCAATGCTTCCACTTTCAACTACGCCCCTTCCTTACCTCGCAACTTATTTTACAGCCGAATTTGGGAAGATCAAAAAGGTAATTTACTTACCGTCGCCAATGAACGCCACTGGCTGTACGCGCGTACCGAGGCAATATTTCTATTAGATGAACAAAACGAAAAAACAGATTTCGATTTTTTACTTTACCAACACAATTATTTGTTAGCAGTAGCGAGTAAAGATTTTAATGACGTGATTTATGCAGGAATGGATCCTGGTTTTAAAGTGATCAAAAATAACTATTCTACTATCACTACCTACTTTGATGTAGATCTGAACAAGTCCAGTTATGCTCCAGTGATGCGAGGAATAGTAGAAGGAGATAGCGGAATCATTTATACGGCAAAGGAGAGTCGATTTTGGTTAAAAATAAACAGTAAGACTGGCGCAAGAGATACGCTCCAAATCAACGATGAAGCAGGGAATCCACTCTATTTACATTGTGCTAAAAATCTAATTTTACAAGACAAATATCTATGGGGTTCTACCTGTGACGGCGAGACCAATGGATATATTATCCGCTATGACACTCAAACAGGTGAAGTAAAAAGATACTTTCTTGATTACCGAATAGATTATCTATTGATTGATTCAAAAGATCGTTTTTGGATTATTGCCGACCGAGGAGAGAGCACAGGAATTTTACTTACATTCAATCCTACAACAGGAAGTTACGCTCCATACGATTTTCAAGAAAAAATTAATCCGCTCGCTAACGCTCGCCCACTTTATTTATATGAAACTCGTGACAATAACATTTGGGTAGGTACAACTAACGGTTTGTATTACTTTAATCCTGATACCCGTCAATATGGATTGTACAGTAATAAAAGTACTTCTGGTGCTAAATTGTCCAGCAATTATATCATGGATATTTATGAAGATGACCATGGACGACTAATGCTGGGAACGAGTAATGGTTTGTGTATTCTAGATCGAACCACTAATGAAATAGATTGTTTGCTAAAAAAAGATGGGCTTCCGAATAATGTAGTCTGTAGTATTCTACCCGACTACAAAGGAAATTACTGGCTAAGCACCTTTAATGGACTCTCCTATTTTGATTTCAATTCTAAATTATTTAGAAATTTTTATGCCTCTGATGGACTTTCGAATAATGAATTTAATAAGTTATCGAAAATGCGAGGTTCCGATGGTCGTTTTTACTTTGGGAGCATTAATGGCATCAATTCGTTTAGCTCCGAAGATATGCTAAAACAGAATATTCCACCACCACCACTACTGACTAAAATCACTCGTTTTGATACAGTCGAAGATACCATCATTGAACAAGTTTCCAGTCTCGTTGAGCTGGCAGAACTAGTGATATCACCAGCAGTCGGCTATTTTCAAATTGATTTTGCACTTCCTAAATTTGTTAATCCGACCAAAAATCAATTCCAAATCAAGCTAGAAAATCTGGATTCGGATTGGTCTTATCTTGGTAATCAGCATTCCGTGCGTTATAATTTCTTACCACCCGGTGAATATATACTGAAAATAAAAGGTGACGATTCAAAAGGAAATTGGAGTGCGGAATCCCGCGATTTGAAAATTATTGTTCAGCAA
>JBGCES010000065.1:0-5190 GCA_045106545.1 Saprospiraceae bacterium | reverse complement strand
CGGCGCAAGAGAATAATTTAGAATATGCGCTGCCGCGATTAGGCGAGTTGTTTCAGATTGACACAGAAAATAAAGAAAAATGGTGGAAAAACCACATTTGAAATATTTGTAATACTTTAAAGCATGGCTTTTCAATTATTTCCAACAGATAATCCAAAACAATCTATTCGTAACGTCCGCGTAGGCGAAAACGTCCGCATTTTTGACTTCGTCAATGCTTATGATTGTCAAATTGGCGGAGGGACGAAAGTGGGTACGTTTGTAGAAATTCAGGCGGAGGTGACGATAGGTGAAAACTGTAAAATTTCTACCCATAGCTTTCTTTGCTCGGGCGTACAAATAGGCAATGAAGTCTTCGTCGGACACAACGTTACGTTTATCAATGATAAATATCCCGCCGCGACTAATCTCGATGGTTCGCTGCAAACTGCCGCAGACTGGGAACAGTTATCAACCATAGTAGAAGATCGCGTTTCGATTGGATCGGGAGCGGTGATAATGGGTGGCATTCGAATCGGTGAGGGCGCGCAGATTGGCGCAGGGGCAGTTGTGACTAAAAATGTAGCGGCAGGAACGTTAGTAGTTGGCGTTCCAGCGCGAGTAGTGCGGTGATAATTATAAAATCACATCGGTTGCTAAGTCGCTCATTGTGAACAGATTGCAACTACAAACTACCAACTTAAAAAACTACCAACTACCTACCCCATTCCAAAATAATTACCCTCCATTAAGCCATTCTTTTTTAGGTAAATGTGACCATTTGCTAAATCAAAAATAACGTTAAATCGCTTCAAAAGATCTGCGCCCATGACATTGATCGGCTGTCGTCCAGCTGGGCCGACAAAAAAGCCAACGGGGAGGTTTTCAAATGCAGTTTCACCGAGCTTAAAATGCGGTAACATAGCTTTCTTCGTTTTAATGATATTTCCAAAAGCGTCTTTTAGTTCTTGCTCTTTAATCGTTACTAAAACGCTATCTAATCCCTGTTCGTTCGCAAAAGCATCATTGTATAAAATCGTACCTGAGTAACCAGAGTGAATCATAAATTTCTGTCCGAAAGTATCTTTCTCTATCGTACTTATGCCTTCAATAAATAAGGTTTCTCGCTCGTCAAGTGTCAGTTTAAGTTGTTGAAAATCAGTACTTAACGCAGGCAATTTAGTATGGATTATCATTTCGTTATGTTCATAATCCAATTCAATAATTTTATCTTCAAAAAAGTGAAATCCAAATTTTCCATCCGTGCCGTGACCTGAGTTGCGCGATTTCCAAATCGGTTGTTCGGTCAAAGTAACATTCCCAATCTGAACCGTATTATTTTGGCTTTTACTAATCGTTCCACCACCGCCCCAACTCCCTGCCTCACTTTCTTTCCAGCCCTTCAAACTAGAAAAATGTTCTGCTGCTTTTTCTGTCACGCCAACCGCATCAGCATCTGTATGAAACATTAATTTTGCCGTATCTTGTCCGTTAATAATAGCCTCCACGTAAATATTATTATATTCCGTTAAGACAAAAGGGATGGTATCCGTTTGGGCAGTTACAAAATGGCTGAGCGTTAGAAAGAAAAGAAGAAAACGATACATAGCAATAGTTTTAGTTGAGAAAAGTTATCTATGTAAACATACTTCATTTCTGATAAAATCAGATTGGACGGAATGTTAATGGATGTTAACGAGCATAAAATAGAATCTACATGAAGAAATGGTTAATTGGAATTTTTATTTTTTTCACAGTGATGCTGTTGAGCGCATTAGGCGTGTTGTATGTCAAACAAGAAAGTATTATTTTTCATCCCGATAAATTGAGTGAGAATTTTGTTTTTAGTCGCGGTGAGGAAGTGGAGATTGAGGTAGAAGACGACATTTTTCTCAATGGTGTTTTAATAAAAACGAAACGCTCTAAAGGCGTGGTTTTGTATCTGCACGGCAATAAAGGAACGAATCGACGTGCATTGTTTCAAGCGGATAATTTTCGGAATAATGGCTATGATATTTTAGTCTTAGACTATCGTGGCTACGGGAAAAGTGATGGCTATATTTATGCTGAAAAACAACTGTATCAGGATGTACAAAAGGTGTATAATCACCTCAAACAATCCTATCGGGAAGATCAAATTGTACTCATCGGTTACTCAATAGGAACGGGAATGGCATCTTTCTTAGCTGCCACGAATCAACCGCAACACTTGGTTTTAATCGCGCCTTATCTGAGTATCACAGCTATGAAAGATAAGTTCGTTGCGCTCATCCCTGACTTTTTAGTAAAATATAAATTGGATAACAAATCACATCTGGCACGTGCAACGTGTCCCGTTACTATTTTTCATGGTACTGCTGATGAATTGATTCCTTATCAAATGGCAGAGCAACTAGAACAAATTGATAATCAACGTATTACGCTAAATTTATTGCGAGGAATAGGACATCGAGGCATTATTTTTAATGACTTTTTAGCAAGTGAAGTAGCGAAGTTATTAGGAAAAAAGTAGGGTGAAAATAGCTTGAAGATTGTTTGAAATGGTTTGATAGTTGCGTTCAAACAACCTTCAAACCATTTCAAACAACTTTCAAACAACCTTTATACTATTCCATTTCATAAACCCCTACCCCATTCTCTCCCAAACTCCCCAAATACAAAGTATTTCCAAACTGCTGAATACTCGCAATTTGCGCATAGTCGCCAGCAGGATTTTGAAAATTATGAATGACTTCACCGTTGTGATTTACACCCAAAACTAAAGAGTAATTTTCTGGTGCGGGCTGCACTGATTTAGGTAGGCGTGCCACCACTTTGCGCATAAAGTTCTGCGTTAATAATGTCTCCATTTGTTCGGTACGTGGAGAGATTTGTGCCAACCAGAAAATACCATTATCGCCCTGCGAAATTCCATCGGGAAAGAAGGGCAAATTTTCAATAAACATTTCGCTCGTTCCTTTTTTAGGGCCTTTCAACCAGTAGCGTTGTACGCGATATTTGCCCGTTTCATTAACCAAAACAAAACTAGAATCAGGACTAAGTGCTACGCCATTTGCGAAATACAATTTGTCTAGCAATAAATCGGTTTGTCCTGTGGCAGGATCGTAAACGAGCAAGCGACCGTTAGGTTGATGTTCTAATAAATCCGTTTGGAAATCTTTGATTCCAAATTTATCCGAAGCATCCGAGAAATAAACTTTACCATCGTCCGCCACTTCCAAATCATCTGCAAATAAGAAATCACGCCCACCGTGCGTAGTTGATAGCGTTTTTAATTCGCCCGATTTTACATCCAAAGACAATAAGCCTTTATCCGCATCGGCAATATACAATAGACCGTTTTTACCAAAATCTAAACCTAACGGGCGACCGCCAGTATTGACTATTTCTGTCCGTTTGCCTTCAGGTGAAAACTGTATAATTTCTCCATGTTCTGAGCCGCCATAAATATTTCCGCTACTATCCACAGCGATGTCCTCACATTTATAACATTGTCCTTGATAGCGATAATCGGTATTTTTCAATTTATCGTTTACCGCAAATTTGCCTTCCAATTTTGGAATAGGAGGTGCTTCCCAGATACCTGGATTGATAGAAACGGGATAGAATAAAAGGTAAGCAATGCCGATCAGGAGAAAGAGACCAAGGAGTTGGAAAATTCGTTTCATGACTGTTGGTTAGGACTTGGTAGGGCAAGTCAGTTAGGAAAAATAATGGTGGCAATAACAGTCGTGTAGAGACGTTTGAAAAAACGTCTAATTGCATTCTAATCAAACAAATCATGATCTGATTAGAAACCGTGGCAGAAGACGTTTTTTCAAACGTCTCTACGGGCGTGAATAGGTATCTGATACTTCGGAGGTGTTCAATATCTGAATCAGCGAAACTACATTTTATTTACTCCGCTATTTCAACTACCTCTCCGCGCGTAACCTTTTGTAAATCAGCAGGTTGCAGCAAAATTTTTGTTCCGCGCACACCGCCACTAATGTACACTTTTTCGTGTTCCAAAACTGAAGTATCTAGGTAGGTCGCATAATTTTTTTTCATACCCAAAGGCGAACAACCGCCCCTAATATAACCCGTTAGTGGTAGCAGTTCTTTCATGGCAATGAGGGCAACTTTTTTGTTTCCACTCGCCTTTGCCATTGCTTTTAAGTTCAATGTTTTCGCGCCCGGAATGACAGCCACAAAAACGCCCGTTTTATCTCCGCGACCAACTAAGGTTTTATAAATCGAATCAATCGGTAATTCATTGACTTGCGCTAAATGCGTTGCACTTAAATCGCTTTCGTCAAAGTCGTAACTGACCAATTCGTATTTGACTTTGTGGCGGTCGAGGATGCGGGCGGCGTTGGTTTTTTTCATAGTTGAAGAGAGGACAGAAAACAGACTAGTCCAATGTCTGACAGCGCAGCGGTCTGTCAATGAAATGGTCTGTCCTCTGTCCTCTATTTTCTAAATTTTATCGCGATGGCGAAGATAATCGCCCACCTGTCGTTTCTTGTAAATCAACACAACCTTGATACGGACCAGGAATTGGATTGTAAGCCAGTACCTCCTCGCCGATTTGCTCAGAGGTCATGTAGCCCATCATGGTCATCCCTTTCAGTTGGGTAAAGAAATCATTGTAGCCTTCGACTGGATTTTTGTCGTTCGCGCGGTCGGCAGCTTCCATTTCTTTTAAAATCGCTACTTGATCGGCAGCTTCTAGATCGCCGAAAGCACTGCTGTGTTTGTCCTGCGCCATTTTCATCATACTGTCCAATCCAGCCATGAATCGAGTGCGATCTTCTTCGGGTGTGTAGTCTTTTAGCACTACATCGATAAATTCATGTACAAATACGTCCTGTGCGCCAGGCGTATCCGTAGCAGGAATAATGCGTTCTGCCGCTTCGGCAATAGCATAGCCTTGATCTTCCGTTAAAAAAGTAGGCATCCAACCTGCTTCACCGCTGGGTTGACAGCCATTGAGTGCCGCAATCACGGCGGGCGCAGTGAAGGTGTAGCCCAATCCCCACGCTATATTTTTGATAGAATCTCTTCTGTTCATATCTCTTAATGTGTAATTAGGACTGTACAAAGTTTTTATTTGACGCTGATTCTCTATGATTTTTATGATTCAAGCGGGTCTCCGCAATACTGCGGAGCGAGCTGTAAGCGACATAAGACCTACTTGAATCATAACTTGTTCCGTAGCATTACGGAAAA
>JBGCES010000649.1:0-3258 GCA_045106545.1 Saprospiraceae bacterium | reverse complement strand
TTCATTTTTCCCATTATTCTATTCATTAAAAAAATTACCTTTGCGCCTCCCCTTTCCTATTTAATTTTTTACTATTTCCTACACTACGCTAAATCGGTACAATTTTACCTATTAAATAAGAAATAATCTGCGAATAGCCATATGCCATTCGCCAACAAAATCTCTTTGCGCATCTCCGATACATACTATCTTCCATTATTACTCTTTCTTGTTACAATGCTGGCGTTTTTCAAACTCGCTAAGCATCCGCTATACGAGTGGGATGAGTCGCACACTGCAATCAACGCCATCGAAATGATGCAAAATGGAGATATTTTCAACCTCTATTACGTAGGCGAACCCGATGAATTACGCGCCAAGCCGCCACTTTTTATCTGGACAGTCGCTTTATCTTTTGAACTATTCGGGGCAAGCAAATGGAGTTTACGCGTTCCTTCTGCCCTATTTACCATTATCGCTTTTTGGTTGATTTTCAAAATCATCAACCTGTATCGAGACAAAGAATTTGCCTTACTAACCTGTTTAATTTTACTACCAGTCAAGGCAATAATTGGCTTTCATGTAGGACGAACGGGGGATTTTGATGCAATGTTACTGGTGTTTTTATTAGCTGGATTGTATTTTTTATTAAAATATTTGGATAGTGATGACATCTCTCCTGCCTCCTTTAAAAGAGGAATAGAACAACGTACTATTAATTTATATTTATCAAGTCTATTTTTTGGACTTGCCTTTTGGACAAAAGGACCAGCTATGGCAGTTTTATCGCCAGGCATTTTACTTTATTTATTAGTAACCAAACGCCTAAAAGCATTTTTATTAAAAAAAGAAGCATGGATCGCGTTAGCGATCACTTTACTTTTTCCTATCGTTTGGTTTACGATTGTCCATTTTTATGGTGTAAAAGTAGAGCAACCGCAATACGCTGGCGCAGATAGTTTTCAACGGATGTTTTTGTATGACTTAATGGAACGGTTTACGAATCCTACCTTTGAAAATCAGGCAGAAGCTACTTCAGGTTGGTATTTCTTTGAATGCCTGACGGAAAGTTTTACGATTTGGGATTGGGTGTTTTATATAGTAGTGATTAGTGGAATTATAGCTAAAATAAAAGGTAACTGGCAGATACCGCCGATCTCTTTTTCACAGCGACTACTTGTGCTTAGTATTTGTATTTGGACAACTTTAGGATTATTTCTTTCTATCGTAACGACCGCAAAATGGTGGTATTTCGCACCTGCCTTTCCTTTCATTGCCATTACGACTTATTGGGGAATTGATGCGCTGGATCGATACGTGAGGCGATCAGTAAGGTTTACTAAACTTCAAAAGTTTAGTAAACCTAAATCAGGACTAACTCCTGTAAAAATCGCTTTTCTCCTCTTTCTATTCGCAACCATGGCTCGCCGCTACTACGTTTCTATTAATACTCAAAATTATAAACTCGCCGAACTCGCCGCAGGCTATTGCCCACTCTTAAAAGATGGTCAGAAACTAACTTTTTTAAATAAACTACCACGTCAAGATGTATTGGGGCAATTGTATTTATGTAACCCAGAATTAAGTTTTCAACAGGAAAATGCAAGTTTTCCACGAAAAAGTGTGGATAACTACAACCTCGTGTTAATCCATAAAGAAGACTTTTACGAAAGCGAACAATGGCGTTTTTTCAATAAAATCAGCGAAGACGATTATTACCTTATCTTTGCCAGAAAGTAATTTGTCGCGTTTGGCATTATTCATTACACATTATCCATTACACATTAAATGATTATCGGCTTTGATGCTAAAAGATTGTATAATAATTTTACTGGACTAGGGAACTACGCCCGTAGTCTAGTAAGCGACTTAGCGCATTACTATCCTGATAATCAATATGTTCTGTTCTCTCCTAAAGTTAAACGTACGCCCGAAACAAACTCTTTTTTAGATCATAAAAACCTAAAAACAATTCGCCCTAACTTGCCACTTCCTTCTGCGTTATGGCGTACCTTCGGTATTAAAAAGGATATTGAAAAATGCAGCATTCAGCTCTATCATGGACTGAGTCACGAGTTGCCGATGGGTATTGAAAAAATGAATATCAAAACGGTGGTCACCATCCACGATTTGATTTTTCAACACTTTCCACAATTTTATTCCGCGATTGATCGCAAAATTTATGATTGGAAATTTCGCTCCGCTTGCGAACGCGCAGATGTGATTTTGACGATCAGTGAAAGTACAAAGCGGGACGTGATGAAATTTTATAATATTCCTGCGGAAAAGATTGTAGTGACATATTTGACTTGTCACGAACAATTTTGGCGAGCAAAAGAAGAAAGAACGGAAAGTAAGGTATCGGATACCTTGGAGGTATCCGATACCTCGCTTAAACACTTTCCCTCAAACTATCTACTCTACGTCGGTGCAGTCAACGAGCGCAAAAATTTATTGAGCATCGTACAAGCCATTCAGCAAATTCCTGCAAAAAAACGCTTACCACTCGTCGTGCTCGGCGATGGTCGCGCGTATCGCCAGCAGGTAGAAGATTACGTAAAACAGCATCAACTAGAGCAGTGGGTCATTTTTAAAAAAATCCCCTTTGCGACCTTCCCCGCTGCGTATCAGAACGCGCGCGCGCTTGTCTATCCTTCGCACTATGAAGGCTTCGGTATGCCAATTTTAGAATCGCAGCTTTGCGGTACGCCCGTGATTACAACTAATGTGTCTTCTTTACCCGAAGTAGGTGGCAATGCCGCACTCTATGTAGCTCCCGATCAGGTAGAAGAACTATCCGCCGCTATCGAACAAATCACGACCGACGACGGTTTATATCGGACTTTGGTAGAACGGGGCTACGTACAGAGTAAACGTTTCGCGCCTTTAGCCGTTACTAAAAAGGTAGTAGGAGTTTATCAAGGCTTATTAGAAAGAGGCGTTTGAAGTTGATGAAGTAATAAATTTGTGACCTTTTACTCGATTACAGTCTAATTGATAATTAAAAAACAGATAAATAAAGAGTGATAAAATAGATTGACGTATTTGGATTGGCAATAAAAATGGTGTAAGTCGCTCCCTACGAACGAATTGCAACTACAAACTACCAACTTAAATACTGCCAACTACTTATCCACCATTTATCTTTCATCATTTCTTAAAAATCACTTCCCGATTTTTCAAATGATGATTTTTCTGAATGAATAATTTTTATTCGACAAAACTTAGCGAAGCGATCTCACGACCGTAGGAAGTAATTATCAATTGAAAAATTCAAAA
>JBGCES010000648.1:0-2181 GCA_045106545.1 Saprospiraceae bacterium | reverse complement strand
TGCGCTCGATTTGGTGGGACATCAAAACTTTTGGTCAATACGCTTATGTTACCAATGACGATGGTGGTGGATTGATGATTATTGATTTATCTGATTTACCCAACACCGCAACTGCTACTACTTGGCAACCGACCATTGAATATAGTGGTCAAGAACAGACGATAACGAAATGCCATAATATTTATATTGATGAATCGGGCGTCGCTTATCTGGCGGGCTGCAATGGGAATGAAGGAGGCGTAATCTTTGTGGATATTGCTACTAATCCAACTGCTCCCACAGTAGTAGGATTGGGGACGCCACTCTATTCCCATGATGTCTATGTGAGGGATAATTTACTCTATAGTTCCAATCCGTTTGCAGGGCATTTTAGTATCACTGATATTAGTGATAAATCTGCGCCTCAATTATTAGCAACTCAATCAACTCCTGCAGCAAATACGCATAATAGTTGGCTTTCAGACGATGGACAAACGTTGTTTATTTCAGAAGAAACAGGGGGAGCGTCTATTATTGCCTATGACATTTCGGATTTTGATAACATCGAATTATTGGACGAATTTCGTCCGTCAGCAACGCTTGGTGAAGAGGTTATGCCGCATAATGTGCATGTATTTGGTGATTTTCTAGTGATTTCGTATTACACGGATGGCTGTATGATCGTTGATGCGAGTCGCCCAAATAACTTGGTTGAGGTAGGGAATTTTGATACTCATCCTGGTTCGACGGAGATTTTTGAAGGTGCTTGGGGGGCGTACCCCTTTTTACCATCGGGTTTAATCTTAGTTACAGATCGCGCTGAAGGTTTGTTTATATTACAGCCTGATTATCAACCAGCGGCTTATTTGGAAGGGAGAGTACTAGATCAAGTTACGGGGGAAGGAATAAATAATGTTAAGATAATCATTTTAGAAGCGAATAACGTTAAGACGTCAAATAGCACAGGTGAATACCGAACTGGGGCAGCAGTGAATGGTACTTATACGGTACGAGTAGATGCAGATGATTATGCATCTATCGAAACCGAGGTAGAATTGAGACAAGGCGAAATAACGGAAATGGATTTTTACTTGGAATCGGCTCCTTCTTTTTCCTTGAAAGGCAAAATTACCAATGAAGTTACGGGTAGATTGATCTCCAATGCACAGATAAAATTTATCAACGAAGAATATACTTATACTGTTACTGCTGATTTTATTGGTCATTTTGAAATTGAGAAGTTTTACGTTGGCGAGTACGATATTTTGATTGATAGTTGGGGATATAAATCCGCTTCGTTTCCGCAATCTATTGATGAACAAGCAGAACGGTTTAATTTTCAACTCGAAGCAGGCATCGAAGACGTTTTTGCCTTCGATTTTGGTTGGACAAATACTTTTGCCGCTTTTCAAGGCAGGTGGGAACTGACGGATGATCCAGTGGCGCTGTTTTCACCTTTTATTGCCACTTCGATCAGCCCAGATGAGGACACCGATGACATTGGCACAGGTTGTTACGTTACCGCCAATATTGACGATCCTAACTTTGGGGTACTCTTTGGTGGTTCGTCGAGTTTAAGTTCGCCCATTTTTGACTTAACGACACTCAATCAACCTATTTTACGATTCAATTCGTGGTTTTTTAATGTGAATGTGCAAACTGGCGCAATCGAAGATGACCAAATGGTCGTCGAACTTTCTAATGGAACAGATAAAATCATCCTTGGTCGAATTACTTCATCTGCTCTAGATGAGCCACTCCAATGGGAAGAACGGATGTACGACTTGACGGATCAGATTGAATTTACCGATCAGATGCAATTGAGTTTTTCGATTGCTACCGCAGGTTTAAATGTTTTTGTGGAGGCTGGAATAGATAACTTCTCGGTTTTTGATGCGCAACCAACTAATATTTCTACACTTCCATTAGCAGATTATCAACTCAGCATATCGCCCAATCCAACCGCTGATTATTTTATGCTCGATTATCAATTACCTACGGATAATCAGCAAGCGAAAGTGATCATTTATAATAGCTTAGGCGCAGAAATGGAGCGAACGATTATTAATGGCACACAGACTCACCTTTCCTTAGGTTCAGCTTACGCAAAAGGCGTTTATTGGGTACAAATGGTAACGGAGCGGGGGAGAAGTAAGGCGATGAGGGTGGTGAAAATGTAATTGAATTTTAAACTTAAATGAC
>JBGCES010000647.1:0-8307 GCA_045106545.1 Saprospiraceae bacterium | reverse complement strand
TAAGCGGAGAACGCAGGCAATGGTAGTAAAGCCTTTAGGCTTTTATGTCACAGCTCTTTAGGGCGCTTACATTCATACAGCCCTAAAGGGCTTAGACGAAAAAGGCTAAAGCCTTTACTACCAGCTCACCGAAACCCCTACGCGCAGCAGCGCATTCAAACTCGCAGGGAAAGCTTCATTAATCTTGAAAGGTGCGGCGATCATCCATTCTTGTCGTACAAAAAACGTGAGTGGTCGCGTTCTATTTTTAGTCATTTGATAGCCAAGACCTGCGCCTACTACTGCCATTCCACCCGGTTTGCCCCGATGGGATTGCTGGGTATAAACACCATTTTCAGCTACGTAAGTCGGCTCAGTCGGAAAGGCGTGGAGATAACCGATTCCCCATAACGTATGGAGTTGAAAACCGTTATTAAATTGCCATTCGTACTTGGGTTTCCATGCTAAATAAGCGGCTTGAAAAATTGGGGCGTGTCGCAAATAACCGAGCTCTACTTGACGTTTTTTACGATAAATGCCGCTATTTTTACGTTCCCATTCTAGCGTCAGTGCGGCACCTGTGTTTGCAGGAAAAACCAGCGCGGGCGGAACAACTCCAAATTGTTCGTTGATTACAGAAAGACCGACACTAGGGTTTCTGCTATCCATTTGTGCATGCGCGTAAATGGTCGAAATGCTATAAATTAATAATCCGAGTAAGATATTCTTCATGGCTTTAGTATAAATGTGAAGTAAAGCTGTTTCTAGCTAGTTTTAGTGAGCTGGTCACTTGGAGTGACCAGCTCACTAAAAATAACAACTACTTGATTCGCTCCATTTCAAATCCGCTAAAATAAAGCTGCCCATTTTCCAAAATCTTCACGGTCGTCCCTGCATATCGCCCTACTCCGCCGGTTACCGCCATTTTATCCGAAAGGATATTGAGGTAGTATTGAAAATTCATCGCTGGGGTTTTAATTTTTAAAACTGCCCAGCCATCGTCTTCGAACAGTTGGGCCGTAGCTTTCGCAAAATTGAAAGCGGGCGCGTCGGATGCAAAGGCGTTCATAATTTTATAATCGCCTAATTGTCGTCGCCAAGTTTCTGGTAATGGTACTTTTTTCACCTTTTTACCCAAGTATTCACTGCGTTCATCGGCTACATCGATTTGACTGACATAAATTTCTTCCGTACGTTGTTCAAAGCGAAAAACCACGTCTTTGATTTTAATCGGAATAAAACCCAATAACTTGGCAGTGATCGAAAAATCGTTCGTCTTTTCGATTCGTTTAAAAACTGCTTTTACACCAGACATTTTAAATTTTATCCGATTTGGATTGGTTACTTTCAGTAAGCCGATACCAATATTATAATCTCCAATTAATTGATTATCAGCAAGATAAGTTCGATTAAACGCAAGTGGTTCATCCTTGAATTCCATCGTAATGCCCTTTGCTTCTTTTAGGTATAATTTCAATAAGCGACTTGCCGAACGAATGCGCCCGCCTTTATCAGTATTGGTCAAAATGACCGCGCCTACGCCCAATTCGGGTACGTAACCATAGACAGCATGAAAGGCAACTTCATCGCCAGAATGCGCCAGAAAAGTTCCTTTTTGCGTACCTGATTTAGTGGTCAACATTAGTGGACGCACATCCAGCGCGTAACCGTAAGTTTCGGCAGTTGGCAACGAATTATTGGCTTGCCAGTTGGTTTCCATTTCCGCGACAGCGGTCGACGAAATGAGTTTTTTATCATTAAACTGACCATCTTGCAATAGCATTTGCGTAAATTTTAATAGATCCAATGCGCTACTGGAAATACAGCTTCCTCCAGGACTGGAGGATTTTGCCATGAGCAATTCTTTTTTATCTGCATAGCCTTTCGACAAATTTTCGGTCACGTCATTGACGGCAGAACTATGGTTCATTTCTAGCGGTGCGAACACATGTTGCTGCATATATTCCGCATAAGATAGACCACTTACACGCTCGATTAACAAGCCCAGCAAGCCATAACCGACATTGGAATAGGAAAGATAAAACGCAGGCGGTGTTGTCAGTTGTTGTTTATTTAATTCGGCAATCAGCCAATGAATATCGGGTGGATTAACGGCTATCATTCCATTAAATACATCACTCGGCAAACCCGAAAGATGCGTTAAAATATCTTTGATATAAATTTCATTTTCTTCCGCAAATCGGTTCGCGATGGTCAATTCTGGAATGTATTTTTTAATCGATTCGTTGATATTTAGTAATCCTTTTTCGTGCAGTTGCATCACTGCTAAAGCCGTAAAAGATTTAGTCACCGAAGCCACTTTAAAGGGCGTTTCGGGAGTCACTTTAATGTTATTTGCGCGATCTGCGTAACCAAATCCTTTGGCGTAAACGACTTCTCCTTGGTCAATGATGGCGATACTAGCGCCGACGATTTTGTTTTTTTGGATGAGTTTAGTGTATTGCTGATCAATCGTTGCAATAGCCGCTGATTGCGAAAACAAGTCAATTTGCACCAGCAAATTCAACAAAAACACCACCAAATAGAAAAGGCGAACAGGTATAGACATAGTTGTAAAAGGTTACTCGTAGAGACATTATATCATAACGTCTTCCCAAGAAAAATACGATCATCAACAGCATTTAAACAGCTGACGATCAGTTATTTGAAAACAGTTGGCAGTTAGATTTTAGACGATGTTAGACGTTATGATATAACGTCTCTACGAGAATGCATCTTTATTCTTGCTCAAATGCCTCTACCCGACCCAGCAAATCAAAAAATTGACCAAAGGAAATTTGTCCATTTACACCTAATGGTTCTCCTAATCCGCCGTCATTGACGTTTACCATAATTTGATAGCCAGAATTGGTAAGCGGATCGAAAAAGATAAATGCGACTACGGCTGGATCAGAGCCGTTGTGTGCAATTCTCCCATAAAAAAAAAAAAAAAAAACGGCGTGTACTTCGCCATTTTCTTCGATACCCTCAGGCGATTGACGCTCAAAAAGGGTACGATAATTATCGCGATTCAGTAGCGTTCCTGCGCCGCGTGCGCCCAGCATCATTTCTAGCATATATTTGCTCAATGCATCATTGGTCGTATTTACAAAACCATCGGGATAAGACGAATGACTATATTCGGGTAGTGGAAATTCTTGATCAATGTATAATTTCGCTAGGCGATCTTCTGCCAATTCTCGGCGGTCGTAGCCCGTAGCAGTCATCCCTAAAGGATTGAAAATGTGCGTTTTAACAAAATCGGCGTAAGCATCACCTGATTTTAATTCAATCAAATAAGCCGCTAAGGAAGCGCAAATATTACTGTATTCATATTCCACACCCGCACCTTCTTCCAAAAAATTATCGGCATCATATAACTCACCGTCTTCCGTAAAAACGGCTTGCATATAGTCGCCCAGCGTCCGTCCGTTACTGATGGTTACGCCAAAGTCGAGAATCGCTTGACTGGAAGGTAGCAGCGCATTTTCGCCTTCGCGAATAAAATATTCCAACTCATAATTTTCATCCGAGTCTTCAAAACCAGCCGTATGCGTCACGAGGTGTTTGATTAAAATTTGCTGTTCGGGCTGATGTGGATTAATCACTGGAAAGGGCAAAATATCATTGATCGGCGTTCCGAGGGTAAAATGTTCTTGTTCGATGGCTTTCATCAGAGCGACCCCAATAAAGGTTTTACTAACCGAGCCAATCGGCTGAATCGTATGATTGGTATATTTCACTTCATTCACAACGTCAGCATGACCGAAGGCTTCTTGAAAATCGACACGTCCATTTTTAAAAATCGTTACGGCAAAACCGGGCAGTACCGAGTTCGCTTGAAACGCTTTTAAACTATCAGAAAAAGCAATATTTTCTGGTTCTTCTGCTGGTTGCGGATCGTTCATAGTTCGATCGCAACTCGTTAAACATAGGCATAGCAATGCCAGTAACATTAATGGTAATGACTTCATGTTTTAGTTTTTTTTAGCTTTAATAAAATGAGAAAAAGGATGAAAGGTTAAGGGCGAAGGGTTCACTGCTAACGAGGACAAACGGATATGTTAAAAGTGTCCCTTTACCTTTTTGCCCTTCGCCCTTTACCTAGTTGACTTCCGCCGCTACTTCAGAGACGTAAATTCCTGCCCATATCCCTAGCCCATTTTCTACATTTCCGTACACCGAACTAGATTCCGTAAAGAAATCTGCGTCTTGCTGGATCGGTTTGGCATTGCTAGCGTAGAAGCGGTAGGCATCGGCGGTTAGGGTTTGTAAATGAATATATAGTTGTGTCGTATCTAACTGAATTTCCTTGCGAATCGCACGTTCTTCTTGCGTTAAATTCACACCTTGAAAGAGTGGCAAACCCAATTTGGCAACTCCCGTAATCTGGATCGGCTGCGCTCCATCCACATCGTATTGAAAGATATAGCCATTGTCAATGTACCGCTCGGCACGGGGCAGCGTTCCATTGGGAATTTCAGCGATAAAAGCACCTTGATCTACGTGTTCTTGCGTCACACTATCTATGGTAAAACCATTGAAATATGTTTTTAAATAAAAATACTGCTTACCTACGGGCGGATTAATTTCAAAACTAAACGGATAATTATTACCCCCACCAAAACTGACTTCTACTTGCTCTAAATCAACCGCAGTAGGTACTTGGGCAACCGCCGAGGCTTTATTAAAATCAGGATGCTCAATCTCAATTTGATAAGCAGTATTGGGAATCGGTTTAAAACTCGCTACGAATGCACCGAGCGAGTTCCAGTAATCACTTTCATAAGTCAACTGCTCGATAAATTGCCCGTTGGAATATACTTTTACTTCCGCGTCTGCGAGTTCTTTGATGGTTAAATCTTCGTTAGCAACAAAGCTTTCTGTCAAGGAAACATGCAACGGTTCAACGTTATTGATTAGCCCATTGACCACCATTTTGGATTGTTCATTGCTGAGGTCAATTTTGAGTTCTTTGGTACAGCTGGATGCAAGGAACAAGCTGAATAAAAGGTATAGAATAATATATTTTAGATGCATGATAGTTGTTTTTTAAGCGACATGATTTTTTGACGCAGAAGGACGCTGAGGACGCTGATTTTTTATGTTTTTTCCGCTCGCGCATTGTCTCCGACATGCGTGATGTTAGAGCGGCATGATTGCCCACAGATTTGACGGATTTGACAGATACAAGCAGGTCGTGAGCGTTTCAAATTATACTAAATCGCTCACAGCCTGCTCCGCAGAATTGCGGTGACCTACACAAATCCGTTTGATCCGTCAAATCCTCCGAAATGCTTCGGAGCAGGCTGTGGGCAATCCTATCTAATTAATTTAAAAATCCAGCGTATAACTTGCTGTCGGCAAAACTGTAAAAATAGACGTTGCGGTAATGGAGGCTTGTACCGCGTTTGGACTATCGGGATTACTTTCAATTTCTACTTGATTAGAAAAGAAAGACGGATTAAATTTGTTGTAAGCATTCGTCAAACCGAAAGTCCAAACGGATTTATTGTTGCGCTTGGTCATCACGGTACGACTAGCGGATAAATCCAAGCGATGATAATCGGGTAACTGGTAATTATTACGTCGCGCTACGTTTTGGTTGATACCTGGATTGCGACCAGAAATATTAAAAATGCCTTCTTGCGCATTTGGAAATTGAAACCAAGCGTAGGAAGCCCGCGGATCGAAATTAGGATTGATGTGGTTTACCGTCGGGATAGTCGCAAAACTACCTGAGAAGAATACCCACGTGCCATTGAACGACCATTTTGGATTAAATTCATAATTAGCAACGATGGAAACATCGTGGCGACGGTCATATTTGTAGGAAAAAGTTTCGCCGAAATTGATGTTTTCAAATTGGCGATTGGTCCACGAAAGGGTGTAGCCCAACCAGCCTGTCAGCTTGCCTCTTTTCTTTTGTAAAAGGATTTCTGCTCCATAAGATTCCCCCTGTCCTGTCTCGATTTTCTCCTCCCACCTTGCATTATCGGTGTCAAATTTTGCGCCTTCTTTATAATCAATCAACTGCTGCATATCTTTATAATAGCCTTCTACTTCCAGTCCATATTCGCCCAAATCAATGGCTGTTCCAAACGAAAACTGCGTCGATAGTGCAGGCGCGACTTTACGCGTGACGGGCACCCATAAATCGGTAGATTGATTTAAATTGCTACTCGTTAAAAGGTGCAAAAACTGCGTCATTTGGGCATAACCAGCTTTGATAGCTACATTTTTAGTAGCTAAAAAACGAGCACTGACGCGGGGCTGAATAGAAGTGTAAGTGGTGTCTTCTACTGAAAAAGCGGAGGCATGCACACCGAGGTTGACACTTAGTTTTCTACCTAGATCTAATTTGTCTTCTACATACAGAGAGTATTCGCGAGAACGCGTCGTATTGTCCAAGGTCTCGCCACTGATCGTCTCCAATCCATTGCGCTGAAAAAGCGTATTCACACCGGGTGTCAATTGATGAAAAATTACACCACCACCAAAACGTAAGGTGTTTTTAGGATTAATAAAATAATGATAATCCTGCTTGATGGTCATATCGAGAATCGTGGAGCGGTAATCATTTTCTTGTAACGAGCTTGAAATTAGGCTTTCGTCTATACTTTCGATGCTTGAACTAAACGCAGAAAAGTATTTATAATGAGATAAATAAGCGGTTGTATTAGAAAACAGTTTGTCGCTAAACAAGTGATTCCAACGCAGCGAACCAAAGGCATTTTGCCAACCTTCGCCCTGTAGAGATTTACGAATCGCCAAACCTTCATCTTCCGTTTGTGTCCAAAATTTCAAACCATTGCGGCTATAAAATCCGCTCACATATAACTTGTCGCGATTAGAGATTTTATAATTATATTTTATATTGGCATCGCCAAAATTGTACGTCGTCACTCGTTTGAAATCACTTGCTCGCTCCGCACCAATCGGAGCAATCAATAAGTCCAATAACGTTCGTCGCGCCGATACAGAAATTGAACTTCGATCCTTAATCAGTGGTCCATTGACGGATACTTTTGCGGTAAGCAAACCTGCCGACACCTTGCGTTCCCACTCCTGATTATTGCCATCTTTGGTCGTAATATCCAAAACGGAAGACAAGCGTCCGCCGTAACGCGCAGGAAATGCGCCTTTGGTGACTTCGATGTGATTAATCGCATCGGGGTTGAAAGTAGATAGAAAACCAAATAAATGATATGGATTATACATCGGCACGCCGTCTAACAGAATTAAATTCTGGTCGGCGCTACCACCGCGCACATGAAAACCCGCCGCACCATCGACGCCTTGTTTGACACCCGGCAGCAGCGTAATCGCTTTCAATACATCAGCTTCGCCCGCAAAAGCGGGAATGGATTTCAGCTTAGTCGGTGAGATTTGCATCACGCCGATTTGAGTTGATTGAACTGGATTTTCAGCATCCGTATTAGGATCGGCAGTGACGACTACTTCCGCTAATTCATTCGCGACGGGTTGCAATTTCACGGTGGTTTGTTGCGTGTTATCTAGCTTAATTTCTTGTGTGTCGTATCCCAAAAAAGAGATGACAATGGTTTGCGATTTATTGGGCAGCGTTAGACTAAAAAATCCAAACTGGTTCGTTGTCGTCGCAACGAAGGTTTCTTTTTCATAGACCGAAGCAGCGATTAATGCTTCGCCCGTCACTGCATCTAACACATAACCCGAAAAGATAATTTTATCCTGCTTGGGCGGGGCTTTATTGATGCGATAACTCATCTGTTCCGCTTGGCTTTTGTACAAAATAATCTGATTTCCATTGGCTTGATAAGTCAGTGGGCTATCCGCCAACAAGTTATCCAGCACCGATTTGAGTACTAAGCGTTTTTTAGTAAAAGAAAAGGTGCGCTGCGTATCTAACTCGTCAGGATTGTAGATGAAATTAACGCTGACTTGTTTTTCGATCGCGTGAATAATTTCGAGACAATTGAGTCGCTTACTTTTTAGGTTTACTTTTTCTTTTAAAACGGAACTTTGGGCGGTGATGGAGGACGTTAATCCGATTAAAATGAATAGGAGAAAGTTTTTTGAGGGTTTTTCAAGGGGTTGAAATCTCTTGTTTAGGAGAGCAAAAGGGTTTTCAACCCTCCAAAGCATACTCCATAGTTTAGTTTTACAATAGCTGATTACTGACATGAGTCTTTTTAATTTGAATAGTAAGTAGTTAACCTAAAATAATCGACACATTTTGTGACGGTCTCTTTTTGCACTATACATCGTTAAAAAGCCTCGTCGTAAAAAGACTACGACTACGTTTTTTGCCTTGTCTAGCACAAAAATAGCCTCAGTCAAAAATGA